>JANPLP010000292.1:0-1618 GCA_031426595.1 Planctomycetia bacterium
GGCACGCCCATCGTTTTCGCCAACACATCTCGAATCGCTTGCGTCGGGTACTCCGGTTGAACACCACTGCGTCTCGCTTTCAAATACGGGTGAACCATCTGACCTTGAATCGGTCCCGGCCGCACAATCGCAACTTCGATCACTAAATCATAAAAGCAACGGGGCTTAAGCCGCGGCAGCATGCTCATCTGTGCGCGGCTTTCGATCTGAAACACACCCACCGTATCAGCGCGGCAAATCATGTCGTATACCGCTTCGTCAGCTTGCGGGACGGTCGCCAAAGTCAACTTGCGGCGATAGTGCCTGAATACCAAATCAAACGCGCGATGAATGGCACTCAGCATCCCCAACGACAGACAATCGACCTTCAGCACACCCAGCTCATCCAAGTCATTCTTGTCCCACTGAATCACAGTGCGTCCGTCCATCGACGCATTTTCGATCGGACAAAGTTCGCACAGCCAGCCTTGCGTCATCACCATGCCGCCAACGTGCTGCGAAAGATGCCGCGGAAAGCCAACCAAATTCTGCACCAAATAGAGAAACCGTTTTCCGACTTCCGATTCAGGATCCAGTCCCGCCTCTTGGCAACGTGTTGTTAGCGATCCTGAGGGCAATCGGGAGTCGACCATTTTGCTGATGCCATCGATTCGGTCCAGCGAAATTCCCAAAGCGCGCCCGCAATCGCGAATGGCTGACTTGGTGCGATAGCGAATCACCGTGGCGGTCATCCCCGCGCGGTGCCGCCCGTATTTCTCGTAGATGTACTGCAGTACCTCTTCGCGGCGTTGATGCTCGAAATCGACGTCGATATCCGGCG
This sequence comes from Planctomycetia bacterium, assembly GCA_031426595.1. Lineage (GTDB taxonomy): Bacteria > Planctomycetota > Planctomycetia > Pirellulales > Pirellulaceae > Aureliella. The sequence goes on from JANPLP010000292.1 coordinate 821, forward strand.
CTTCGCCTCGCTCGCGACTGATAAATCGCTCAAACAGCAAATCCATCTGACTCGGATCGACCGAAGTCACACCTAAACAGTAACAAACCGCGCTGTTGGCCGCGGAGCCTCGCCCCTGACAAAGAATTCCGCGCTGCCGCGCATAACGCACCAAATCCCAGACCGTTAGAAAATAGGCTTCGTATTTCAACTCTTCAATCAACGTCATCTCATGCCGCAACATGTCAATCACTTTTTGCGGCACACCATTCGGATAACGCTTTTTAGCTCCCGTCCACGTCTCACGTTTGAGGAACTCGATCGGCGTCTGGCCTTCCGGTGCGAGCTCCACTGGATAGTCGTAACGCAACTCGTCCAGGTTGAATCGACAACGAGCCGCGATCTCATTCGTTCGCTCGATCGCCGCTGGCTCAGCAGCATACAACCGCTGAATGATTTCCAGCGACCGCAAATGATGTTGCGAGTTGCTCAGCCGTTGAGAACGCACTTGATCGATCGTCGAATTGAACCGCGTCGCTAACAGACAATCATGCAGCAGCGAGCGTTCAGAGACGTGAAAGTACACATCACCGCTAGCTACCATCGGCACGCGCGAATGTCGGCTCAGTTCACTCAAGCGAGCCAACTTGGCTCGATCGTCGACCCCACGATGTAACCCAGCCAACAAGTACCCGCGATCTCCGAACAATTCACGAAATACATTCAGCCAGTCCAGCCAGCCTTGATCGTCGCGGGCATCAAAATCCGCCGGTGGAAACTTCTGCCGCCGACTTGAATCAGCCTGCGGTTCCATCAGCG
>JANPLP010000293.1:0-1856 GCA_031426595.1 Planctomycetia bacterium
CCAAGTAGCTCGCACCGATTCCTGCTGCCAAAACGACAGACATTCCGCCTAAAATTCGTAGTTTCTTAGTCACCATCTCGAACCTCAACTCGTGAAGACATATGTCGGGGAATCTAATTTCCACGCGGTTTTTGCGTTCCACCACTAACTAGAGCGGCTCGCAGGCCGACCGGTAATTCTCAGTCCCATCCAGCGGTGCAAACTGCGAACCAAAAGCCCACCACTCCAGGAATGTTGCGCAGCAAGCCGACTTGTTGCACACTTCTTCTAAACGCTTCATCTTGACTGAGCGCAATAAACCCCTAGTTTGTCGCCCAGCGTTCCGCCGGCCCGAGGCATCACAAACGTTTGCCCTATTGACACTCGCCAAGTAATTTTAACAATTGGCACTCGCACATGCGGATGTGGCGGAATGGCAGACGCGCTAGGTTCAGGTCCTAGTGGGAGCAATCCCTTGGAGGTTCAAGTCCTCTCATCCGTACTCAATTTTTCCTGGCCAATCTTCCTGGGCCCACAGTTTTTCTCTTAGGTCGACGCTCTTTCGACGCTGCCGCAGCAGCGACTTGGGCAAGCGGGTCTATCGCTGCGATCCATGCGACTACGAAGCAACTATTTACAACTCGTGTGGTGACCGCAACTGCCCACAGTGTTCTGGAGCGAGGCGTAGTGATTGGCTGGAAAGTACGCTGAAGCTTACCACGCCGCAAGCGACTTACTTCCAAGTTGTCTTTACTCTGCCCGAGCAACTGTCATCGCTCGCGCTCGGCAACCGCACTGAGATATACGATCTCTTGTTCGCCACAGCTTGGGAATCGCTCCGCGCGAAGATCGAGAAGGAGCTGGGCATTCAAGCGGCCGCAGTTGCCGTCCTGCATACATGGAACCAGCGACTGGGTCATCATCCGCACGTTCACATGATGGTCCCCGGCAGCGGTCCGAGTTTGGATGGCACGCGTTGGGTGGACTGCCGCATGGAGTGGTGTCGCACGACTCGTCGCAAGCAGCCCTTTTTAATTGACAACAAGGAGCTCGGTCGAGAGTTTCGTGACTTGTTCTTGCCGCGTCTGACGAAGTTGGTTGAGCAAGAAAAGATACAGCTCGAGGATTCGTGTTACATCGCTGATCTGATCGGCGACTTGGGTCTGCAAGATTGGGTTACCTTTATCGAAGGGCCACCCAAACCCAATTGCCCACCCAGCCTGATGCTGAAATACTTGACCAGATACTTGACCGGCGGCCCTATCTCCGATCGCCGAATTGTCGGTGAGAAAGATGGCCGCGTCTAATTCATGGCTCGCAGTAAGCGTAAGGGCCAGGGTCAAGTTCAAGCGTCACTTTCGAAAACCGAATTCGTTCAACAGTGGTGTTTGCACATCTTGCCCAAGGACTTTACGAAGACGCGTTTCTTCGGCGCTTGGAGCGGTTCGAAGCGTCGTATTTACACTGTTCAGTGTCAAGAATTGTCTTCATCTATTAATTCACAAGCGTCTCAATCATTAATCAGCGATGTTAAGATCGATTGCGTCCAGAAGCCGGTCGCCGCGCATCCCACTTGCGCCCATTGCAGAGGTGTCATGCAATGTATAGTGCAGGAAGATCGTCCCCAGTCGCGCGAGCTCTTCTACGGCCCCGCGCATCCCGCTTGGTATGAATGGACCAGCCTCGGCAAGTGCCCGTTCACCGCCATCACCTTGTCTGGGGCGTGGGTCGGTTAGTCGGTCACAACTCTTCGCCGGCCGGTGAGCCTAACCGCCGACTCCGTCAAGTAGTACTTGTACTCCGCCATCGGATTCCCCGATCTCCGATTGCACCGCGCTGTGCACCTGAGGTCAGTGTGGTGGACACCGACGGATTTG
>JANPLP010000294.1:0-7645 GCA_031426595.1 Planctomycetia bacterium
CGCTGCGATGGCTGGGTCGCCTAAATCTGCTAAGGCGAGCTGATTGAGTTCGTTCGTGGCGTCCATCAACTGTCGACGAGTCTGTCCGCTGACACCTGGCGGGTTGGATACGAACAGCACCGGATCACCCGCATTGCGAAACTGCACACCGCCAAACTGCGCCGGCAAGAAACCGCTTCCCCAATAACGCGTTTGCAACGTCTGGCCGCCACCGCCGCTCGTCAACACCACGAAGGCTGGCAAATCTGAGTTATCGCCTCCCATCCCGTACGCCAACCAAGCGCCCATCGTCGGTCGGCCGGGCTGCTGATTTCCCGTTGCGAAGAAGGTTACGGCGGGATCGTGATTGATTGGGTCCGTGTGCAGCGAACGTACGAAAGTGCACTCATCGACCACTTTCGAAAGGTTTGGAAGCAATTCGGAAAGGTCCATTCCCGCCACGCCATGCTTCTTGAATTTGAAGGGGGAACCGACGCAAAACAGATTTGATTGGCCGCTGGTCATGGTGGTGATACGTTGACCTTTGCGAACACTGTCCGGAAGATCCTTTCCCGTCATCTCGATCAGCTTGGGCTTCGGATCGAACAGATCCAATTGCGACGGCGCGCCTGACATGAACAGATAGATGATTCGCTTGGCCCGCGGCGCGTGATGCAATCGTTGGATCGCTCCCGGTACCGAATTCGCTTCGGAGGCTTGGCATACCGGGGACAAGCCGTTGGACAACGAAGCGAGCGCGACCGCGCCGAGTCCCATGGTGCTGTTTTGCAGAAAGTTGCGACGATGCAAGGCGAATTGTAACTTTTGTTGCATATCCATGATTAATTCGAAATCGTTTCGTTCAAATTGAGGATAACGTTGCACAGCGCCGTCCAAGCAGCCAACTCGCTGGCATCCAGTTCGGAGGGCTTCGCCAGATCGCCGACACTTACCAGCTTCTTTGCCGCCTCAGGATCAGCTCGGTAAGTCGCCAGTTGCTGCTCCAGCGTCCGGTCCAAGATCTTTTGCTCGACGTCGCTTGGATTTCTCGCCAAAGCCAACCGCCAAGCCAAACGCGTGCGCGCAGAGTTCTCCAAGTTCGGTTCCGATAGAACACGCTGAGCGAACCCCCTAGCCGCTTCGACAAAAACTGGATCATTCATCAGAACAAGCGATTGCAGCGGAGTGCTTGTTTTGGCTCGCTGGGCCACACAGAATTCGCGAGTCGGGGCGTCGAGCGTTACGAACGATGGATAGACCGTCGAACGCCGCCAATAAACATACAAACCACGTCGATACAGGTCGGCACCCGTGGACTTGTCATACTTATAGCCGCTCATCTCGTTGATCTCCCAAGTCCCCTCGGGCTGAGCCGGTTTGATGCTCTTGCCACCGATGGCTGGGTTGAGAACTCCCGCGACTGCGAGCGCATTGTCGCGGATTGCCTCCGCATCCAGTCGCTGACGTGGACCGCGTGCCAGCAAACGGTTCTCCGCGTCACGAGCGAGCAGCTCCGCCGAGACCTGCGAAGCTTGCTGGTAAGTAGCACTCATCACAATCTGCTTGATCACTCGTTTCGTATCCCAATCCCGCATCAGATCTGCCGCTAACCAATCCAGCAATTCCGGGTGGCTCGGCCGTTCACCCTGCGATCCAAAATCGTTCAGCGTCTTCACCAAACCAGTTCCGAAGAGCATCGCCCACCAGCGATTCATCGTCACGCGGGCAGTCAACGGATGCTCGGGTGCGACAAGCCAGTGCGCTAAATCGAGTCGATTGAGCGACCGGTTATCCGCGGCCCCTGCGTTGTCGGGAGTTGAAGTGGCGACCGTTGGTATCTGAGGCAGAAAAGCAGGCACAGCAGCTCTTACTTTCTCGCCGTCTTGATCGTAGTTGCCCCTTACTTTGATGAACGTCTCTCGCGGCTTTTCCAGTTCCGCCATCACCATCGTATTCGGAATCGTCGCTGCAAAATCCTCTTTGCTCTTCTTCGCATCAGTCACTGAAGTCTGCAGCATGGCGAACTCTGGGACTTGCGTTTGCTGAAACAACTTTTCTAGTTGCTCCTTCTGCTTAGCTGTACGTTGCTCGATTGGCAAACGCACAATCCGCTGAGTCTCAGCAGCGTTCAGTTGAGAAACTTCTTCCGCGGTCAGAGCCCGCGTGTAGACTCGCAGGTCATCAATCCGCCCGGCGAAATGATTACTCGACGCGCCGCGACGCCCGATGCTGAAAGGTGTTCCCGATTGAATTGAGCCCTTCAGTCCGTCCATCTTCACGCTTGTTTTGGCCAGCACTCCATTAACGTACATCTTCAGACCAGCCGCTTTTCCGGACCCGTCATAGGTGAAGGCCAGTTGCGTGAACACGTTCGCCGGCAAGTCCTCGTCAGCTTGTATGTGAATCGCGTCGTTCGGCCAGCGATGAATCAGGTGGATGCTCGGTCGCAGTCCATGGAACTCAACATCCCATCCGCGTGCCCCATCCGCGTCGTTCATCTTTCCGAACGGCGCACCACCTTCTGCCGTAACTTGCAGATAAGCCGACGCGCTGAACGCTTGATCTTTTTCAAAATTGAAAGCCTCGCCGTATTCGAACCAACTTGTCTTGGCGGGCTTAAAACTCTTACCCACAATACCTTCGTCGAATTGAATGTCTCCCTCTGGCTTTGCGTTCAGGTCACTTCCGTCGGTGCTCTTACCATTGCCATTTTCGTCCAGTGGAAAATGAACTTGGGCGAGCGGCACTTGCGACTGCGCAGCATCTTGAGACTGTGCGATCAATTGCTGTTCCCAAGCCGTTTGTTTTTCGGGCAAGGTCTTGGCTAGCGCGACGAGCTCTGTTTTTGCGGCGACCAACTTGGATTCATATTCCTTGAGCTGCGATGCTTGCGAGTCCGTGGGGACGCTCAAGAAAGGTTTAGGATTGCGATCTCGCACGCCATCTTTTCCATTTTCTGGAACGTTATTAAAGAACGCGTAGAACGAATAGTAATCGCGCTGAGTCACGGGATCGTATTTATGGTCATGGCACTGCGCACAGGCAATCGTCAAACCCAACCAGGCAACACCGGTGGTAGCGATACGATCCACAACATATAAGTTCCGATATTCCGCATCGATCAATCCCCCTTCGTCGCTCGTCATCACGTTCCGATGAAAACCGCTTGCGACCTGTTGTTCAATCGTGGCTTCAGGCAAAATGTCGCCCGCTAGTTGCTCGATCGTGAATTGATCGAACGGCATATTCTTATTGAACGCTCCGATGACCCACTCGCGCCACAACCACATATCGCGCAGCGAGTCGTTGTGGTAGCCGCTGGTATCACCGTATCGTGCCAAATCCAACCAAGGGAGCGCCAGCCGCTCGCCGAAATGTTGACTGCCCAGCAACCGATCGACTGCGCGTTCAAATGCCAGCGGCGATTCGTCACGAAGAAACTCATCGACTTCGCCAAGTGTCGGCGGCAAACCGGTCAAATCCAAAGACGCGCGACGCAGCAGCCGTTCTTTCGATTCACGGCCCGCTTGAACAAGCCCTTGCGATTCCAGTTTGCTCAGCACAAATGCGTCGATCGGATTGTTGACCTTGCCGCGGCTCGGATCGACCATCGGAACGGCTGGACTGCGAATCGGTTCAAATGACCAATGCCCAGTCCACTGTGCACCACTTGCAACCCAATTCTCTAGTGCAGCGACTTGTTTTGGCGATAACGGCTTGCCTTCACCCGGTGGCGGCATCACTTCATCAGCATCTGTAGACAGTATGCGGCGAATCAGTTCGCTTTCCTTTGGCTTGCCCGCGACCACAGCCGTCGATCCCGATTCCAGCACACCGAAGGCCGACTCCTTTTGATCTAGCCGCAGATTGGCTTGCAGTTTCCCCGCGTCCGGACCATGGCATGTGAAGCAATGGTCCGACAAGATCGGCCGAATGTCGCGATCGAAACTCAGTTCACCGTCGGCGCGTTTCTCGCCCGCTTGGTCGCTGCCCTCGTTTTCGCCCAGGCCTTTTTGGTCCGCAGACAACGATGAGCTCACCAAGGCAAGGCATGACAGCATCAATAGAATCGCCAACCAGCAATCGCGCGGTGACTTGCCGAGCAGGGAAACATTAAATTTCATACTAAAACACCGGTCGTAAAGGCGGGAATCAACAGGCGGGAGGTGTTACGCTGACGCGCTCCCTCCAATTATAGCCTACACATCCACCGTAGCGGAATGCGTTAGCATTTCGTCCCGCATCTTCACCCCTGCCGTAGCGGAATGCGTTAGCATTTCGTCCCGCATCGTCACCCCTGCCGTAGCGGAATGCGTTAGCATTTCGTCCCTGCAGCGTTGCAGACGACATTTCCTAACCATTCGGCGGAAACAACCGCAGCTGCGACTTTGCTATATTCAACTCAGCTTCAATAAACGATCAGCTCAACTTGGCGGAGGCACACCATGTCGCAAATCCACAATCAGTCGGTTCCTTTTGCGCAGAACCGCCGCGTAACTCGGCGCGACGCTGTGCTCAGCGGCCTAGCCGCTTCCAGCTTAGCTTGGGCAGCAAACTCGACCGCAACAGCCGCTCCATCGCCACCTCTCGCAGCCGACGATCGACGCGCGTCTCCTAAAAAATATGCCATGCGCAAGTCGATCAACTTGTGGGCCTTTCCTTACCCCGACCGCATGACGCTGGAAGAATGTCTGCAGTTAGCGAAACGAGCCGGGTTTGATGCGATTGAACTTAATTACGACTTAGACAACGATCTCTCGCCAAAAGCCTCGCCTAAAGAGTTGGCCGCAATCCGACAAATGGCAGATCGGATCGGCATCGAGATCAGCGGACTATGCAGCTTTTTATTTTGGCCTTATCCGCTCTCCAGCAACGATGCCGCTAAACGCAATCGTGGCATCGAATTGGCCGGCATGATGGCTGAAGCCGCCGGGCATATGGGAGTCAGCAATCTGTTGGTGGTCCCCGGTGCCGTTCATATTCCTTGGCGAGACGACCACGAACCTGTCCCCAACGACGTTTGCGAACGCAGAGCGAAGGAGGCTATCGGCCAGTTGGTGCCGAAAGCTGCGAAGCTAAAAGTTTCACTTAATATGGAAAACATTTTCTTCAACGGCTTTCTGATGACTCCGATGGAAATGAATCAGTTCGTCGACAGTTTTGGTAGCGAGACAGTCCAAGTCCACTTTGACACCGGCAACATCTCCATGTTCCAGTTCGCCGAGCACTGGATTCCGATCCTCGGCAAACGCATCCAAAATATCCACTTCAAAGAGTTCACGAAGAAGGGGACCGATTATTCGCTGGAGACCTTTCGGCCCTTGCTCGACGGCACCACCAACTGGCCGGCTGTTACCGCAGCCCTCGATGCGGTGGGCTACACCGGATCGGTCACTTTTGAGTACTTCCATCCGTACCCGCATTATCCCGAAGCGCTCATCTACCAGACATCCGACTCGCTCGACCGTATACTTGGGCGACTGGCCTGAGGTATTGGAAAGCCCGTTTGGCGACTTCGCGAAACACGATTGCGAATCAGCCCAGAGGGCGACATATCTCTGCCGGTGGCGTGAGCCACCGGTTGTTTGAGTAGCGACTTGAAAGCCCAGAGGGCGACACAGGAGAATGCCCGAATCATGGCGTGTCATCAACATCTGCTTTACCACATTGTATTCAGCACCAAAGAGCGACGACCTTTACTTCAAGACAACAATTTTCGACACAGCGTCTGGAAATACATGGTTGGCGTCGCCAGCAACTTAGAGGGGCATGCTCTTCGGGTCGGCGGCTATTCTAATCACGCACACCTGCTGCTTCGTATCCCTGCAAAAACCGCGGTCTCAGATTTTGTACGGCAATTGAAAGCCAGCACCAGCAAACACTTCAATGAGCAAAAAGACTCATCCGCGAAGTTCCACTGGCAGGATGGTTATGGCGTATTCACGGTTAGCCGTTCAAAAGAGGATGCAGTCGCAGCTTACATCGACCGCCAGATGCAACACCACAGCACACAGACTTTTCAGGATGAATACTTGAAGATGCTTGCGGAGCACGAGATTGATTACGATCCAAAATATCTTTGGGAATAGCCTTCCAAAGTGTTTCGCCCTCCGGGCTTTGACATGCACAAGATGAACTCCGGTGGCTCACGCCACCGGCAGAGATATGTCGCCCCCCGGGCTAAGAAACCCGCTGAAACTAAGCACCAAGAACCAACTCACCCCAACCACTAACTGCACGAACTGAAAGAAAAGATGCGCACCCTCATTCGCGATGCGAAAGTTGTTTTTCTCGACCAAATCGCCGACACGAACGTCTTGCTGGAAGATGGCAAAATTATTGCGATCGACGCCAGTCGCACGAGTGCGGCGGAAGTGGTCATCGAAGGAGCTGGCCTGCACTTACTGCCTGGTGTAATCGATGATCAAGTCCATTTTCGCGAACCGGGCATGACGCATAAAGAGGACTTGGAGTCTGGCAGTATTGCGTGTGCGGCGGGTGGTATCACGACGTTCCTCGAAATGCCGAACACAATTCCCAATGCCACGACGCGGGAATTGATCGAGTGGAAGTATCGTCGAGCCGCTGAGGTGTGCCGCGTGAACTTTGGCTTTTATATCGGTGCCACTGAGCACAACATCGAAGAACTGAAAGCCATCGATAACGTGCCGGGCATCAAGATCTTTATCGGCTCCAGCACCGGTGACTTGCTGGTCGATAGCCAAGACGCGCTCGAGCGGATTTTTGCGGAGACCACTCTGCCGATCTGTGCGCACTGCGAAGACGAATCGACGGTCCGCGCCAACCGAGCCGCATTGGGCGAGTCGCTGACATTAGAAGATCATTCGCGGATACGGAATGTTGAGGCTGCCGTTAAAGCCACTGCGCGAGCCATCGATCTTGCCAAGCGTCATAAGCATCGGTTTCACGTGCTGCACGTCAGCACCGCCGCCGAGCTCCCGCTGATCGCCGCTGCTGCTCCGTATGTCACCGCCGAAGTTTGCCCGCATCACTTGTTCTTCTCCACGGAAGATTACGCGCGGCTCGGGTCGCTGATCCAGATGAACCCTTCTGTCAAATCGCCTGAAGACTGTCGGCAGCTTTGGCAAGCTTTGCTAGACGGCCGCATTCAAGTCATCGCCACCGACCACGCACCGCATACCTTGGAAGAAAAGCGGCAGCCCTATCCAAAGTCCCCCAGTGGTCTGCCTGCGGTAGAGAACAGCCTCGCGTTGATGCTTGACCAAGTCAACCAAGGCCGCTGCACATTGACTCAGGTGGTCTCCTGGATGAGCGACGCGCCCGCCCGAGTATGGGACATCGTCAACAAAGGCCGCATCCAAGTCGGCTATGACGCTGATTTAGTCCTAGTTGACATGAACCTTACCAAAACCATCCGCAACGAAGACCAACTCACCCGCACCCGCTGGTCCCCCTGGTCCGGCCAAACCCTAAAAGGCTGGCCAGTGAGGACACTGGTGCATGGTTGCGATAGTTTTCATGTAGGAAAAGTCTCGAGTGCTTTGTTAGGCAAGCGAGTTCTAGTCGACCATCAACTCCCTGGTATCTGGCGATAATTGTTTTAGAACGACCGCACGCCCACGATCGTTGCAAATAACGTCCCGGTGTACTAAGAATCTTGCGAAGCCAGCAGCTTACGCAAATC
>JANPLP010000295.1:0-1476 GCA_031426595.1 Planctomycetia bacterium
ATCGTCCTGAGTAAGGTTCGATGCCGAAATGAGAAAATCCCTGGACTCGATTTGAATGAGCATGCCGCTAGTGTCGGTTTGTTCGAAAGTGGTCCGGCCTTTGGCTGCCAAGACGGGAACAGTCAGCGAACCACGTCGATAAAGCACGTTCGATGCAGCATGCTGGTCGATTTGATCGCTCAGCCATTGGCTTCCTCGCTCGAGCATGTTGCTCATATCGAAATGCCCCCTCTGTTCTAACCATCAATCAGCTACGACTTGGCCACATCAGCCAGTTTGGCTTTCACCCTTGCTTCCTTATCAGCCGTTTGCTTCTTCAGAAGGACGCTGCGAATGATTCGGATTTCAGACTCGTCGAGACCGTCCGACAGATCGATAGTCGAAAGCTGCTTGCGCGACACGTACATTCGGTACCCCCCAACTCCCACAAGCAACAGCACCAACAACAGAATCGCGACTACGATCGCGACGGTGATTCCAACGAACAGGACACTAATGAAACTTGTTCCCATAGTTATGACCTAAGCAGTTTTAAGAGGAGTGCGAGGACGAAGACACAAATCACGCCAAAACAAAGCAGCCCACAGGCTGCCATGAATAAGCTGAACAAAATGCTAAGCATGGCTATCTCCAGATCATGCGAACGACCAGCATGGCTCCGACCAGCAACACAAAGAAGAACAACACGAAGCCAAGTGCAATGATGGAAAAAACAAGCCAAATGCCGGATGAGATCGAATCGCTGAACCAACCCGAGACCATATGATCTAATGGATTTCGATCGGTTTGCCTAAAGGGCCGGAATCGCGGAATGCGCGAGTCTTGTTCGCTGCCCGAGTCCGGGTAGCAGAATCCATCCACACAATCTTGTAACGAACTGGAAACGTCAAACTCCACAGGAAGTTGATTCGCAGGTTTCGCGTTCTTGGCCAGGAAAGCGGCTGCCTTGAGTTCTTGGAAAAGCGCGGGACCACTTGTCGGGAGCGTATTGCGATCTGCGAAGTAAACAACTCCGCCGTCAGGCCTAAGGTAGGCAACGATCGGAAACTCGGTACCGAGCGTCGATTGGTACCGTTCTCGATACAACTTTGACGTGGGAGTGAACAAGGTAAAGGCAACTGCGTTCCTTACCTGCACGAGTTCAGGGACGTCATTGAACCATCTTGCGGGTAACTCGCCTGGCTGCCCAACAATGATCAATTGGTTTTTCCCAGCGTCATTGGCAGGCAGGTCCGAAGCGAATGCCGAAGAGGCAACAGCGCCGATTAAGACTAATTGGAGGAGGAGCGTTCGCATTATTCACCGATTTCCTGATGTAAAAGGGCGTTTCGACCAATCTTCGATGTTTGACGGGCCGCATAGGATTGGTACGCTGCGATGCGTTGCTGCGGACTCATACGGGAGTAGCAGCTTTCACATAGAAACGTGATTGGCGTACCGTCCTCGGCCCAATCCGTATGCCACTCTTCGCCCACA
>JANPLP010000296.1:0-1852 GCA_031426595.1 Planctomycetia bacterium
GGTGGAGGCGGATTCCTGGAACGCATCGGTTTAAAGCGCGAGCGTCGCAAAGATATTGAACTCGCCCGGAAAGAGTATCGCGAAGGTGACGACATGTTCGAGCGGGCCAAGGGGCTCGAAGGAACAGAGCGCGCCGACGCATTCCGCGCAGCCGCCAAGAAGTATCAGTCCGCAGCTAAGAATTGGCAGAGCTCCGGTCTCGAACAAGACGCTTTGATGATGGCCGGCGAGAGCCTCTTCTTTGCTGAAGAATTTTATCGCGCCGAAGAAATGTACGGAAAACTGGTCAAGGAGTACCCACGCAATCCGTATCTAGATCAAGTCGATTCACGCCGCTTTGAGATTGCGGATTTTTGGCTCAAGCATGACTCGGCAGTGCATAAGCCCTTTATCATGGTTAACTTTACCGACGACAAACTCCCCTGGAACGACACCCCAGGTCACGGAAAACGAGTCCTCGAGCGCATGCGGCTCGACAACCCTACCGGCCGAGTCAGCGATGATGCGACGATGCGGTTAGCGGTGGATCAGTTCGAGAAAGGGAAGTTCGAAGGAGCCGCGGATACGTTCGCTGATTTACGAATGACCTATCCTGACAGCGAACATCAATTCCAAGCTCAGTTCCTCGAGCTGCAGAGTCTCATGAGCAGCTATCAAGGTTCGAAGTACAGCAGCGTGCCGCTGGACGATGCTGAGACACGCGTCAAACAAATTGCCAAGCAGTTTCCCAAAGAAGCAGGCGAACGCCAGGAAGATCTAAATCTCGCTTATGCGAAAATCCGCTTTCTCAAAGCAGAACGGGCTTGGCACGGCGCCGAATACCGTCGAGCTCGCGAGGAACACGGGGCGGCTCGATTCTACTACAAGCGACTGATCGAAGACTTTTCTGATACACCGTTCGCGAAAGAAGCCGAAACGCGAATCGCGGAGCTCGACGGGCTCCCCGACGATCCGCCTCAACGTTTCGCGACGCTTGTAAAACTGTTTCCACCACCGCGCGATGAACAACCTTTGCTCAATTCAGGATCAGCCAATTGATTCGTAAATCGGGCCTGAAACTCGCACGCGTTCAAGGGGTTGCCCTTGCGCTCACGGCTCGTGCGATCCTCAGCATGTCCGTCTGCGGCATCGCGATCCTGTCCGGCTGTGCTGCTTATCAATTCGGCAACGATTCACTTTACAACTCAAACGTTCGTACGATCTACATCCCCATCGTTCGCAACGACACTTTCCGACCCACCGTCGGAGTTCAGTTAACGGAAGCGATCCAGAAAGCGGTCGAACTCCGAACGCCGTTTAAAGTTATCGGTGACGCATCAGCCGATAGCACGCTGAGCTGCCGAGTCACCAGTGAGACAAAGCAGGTGATCACTGAAAATCGCACTGACGATCCGCGCGCCCTCGATGCAATTGTGAACATCGAAGTCACTTGGACAGACCGACGCGGCAATTTGCTGATGGAGAATAGCTTTATCCCGCCCGGCCAGTTCGCGTTGCTTTTCTCTCAGAACAGTCATTTCGTTCCCGAAGGCGGTCAGAGTATCACGACCGCCCTTCAACGCGACGTTGAACGCCTGGCTGAACAAATTGTCCAGCAAATGGAAACTCGCTGGTAATCGCGAGTGCTTCGTCCAGTTTAGTTTTAGGGTGGATCGTATTTGGGTGGCACACCCTGAGGCTTTGCGAAGTGCGTGATTTGAGCGACATTCACCACGCCCTTCGCAAAGCCCTCAGTTTTAGGCACATTTCGTGCTTGATACGTGACGATAGTCGAAGGTTTGGTTGCCTTTGCGAGATTTTCCGCACGGATGCTCATTTACTAGGATTGTAATTTGAAAGTTCTACAAACGGT
>JANPLP010000297.1:0-9267 GCA_031426595.1 Planctomycetia bacterium
AAGTAGGTGATCGCCCCGACAGAACCGAACCGCGTTTGGTCAAACACAGACCGAAGCCGTATAAGCTACTGAACGAACCTCGCTCGCATGCCCGAAAGCGAGCCGCCTAAATGCTTTACGACTTAAACCCGTGCCATTCGGGACTGCGATGAGTTTTGATGACGTACAAGCAAACTGGCAGGCGCACGATCATCCGACGCGGCTGAACATTGATGCCGACTTACTACTGAAGGAAGTCAGCAGAAATCATCGATCTATGGAATCAGCCTTGATACAACGAGATTTGGCAGAGGTCATCGCGGCCGCGATCGTCACGGGAGGATTTGGCTGCTTAGCAGTTCTGATGCGAGAATGGTCCCTATTCCTTTGTGCGGCAGGAGGCTTGTTTGTGGGGGCGTTTTTTGTTGCTGATCGATTCATTCAGCGACGACGTCGAGCGGTCCCAGGCGTCTCCTTGCATTCTTACATTCAAGCATCCCTAGCACAGGTCGATCACCAAATCTGGTTGCTGAGGAATATTTTTTGGTGGTACTTGTTACCGTTAGTCCCTGGAATCTTCGCTTTCTTAGCATCTCTGGCATGGAAAACACCTCGCAACGGAACAGTTGAACAACTGATAATCGCAAGCGTAGGAGCAATTTGTGTCGCATCTTTCTGGCTTGCTTATAGGATCAATTTACGCGCCGTCAAAAACACTTTTGAGCCTCGCCGTATTGAATTGGAAGCGTTATTTGCCAGCCTAAAGCAAGAGCCCGAGTGAGAACAAAAAGTCGGCACGAAGTTCGACTACTATCGCCAGATCCCATCGCTCCTCGAGTATCTGACATTCTGGGAAGATGAACCACGCGTTGAACAGCATACCCGTACAAGCGAAGGTCTGTGGCTGCTGCGCGATGTCGTGGGAATCTAGCAAGTTCTCTCGCTAGTAAGCCTCCAGACAACTTTGTCGCTGAGCGATGCGTATCAAAAAGTCGACCTTACCTAATCGATGCGTAGCGCCAAAGAATTCATGGTCAAGGCTGTGAGGTTGTGACTCCTTTGGCGGGCAACGTAATGCGGAATGTCGAGCCGACTCCTTCTTTGCTTTCTACCGTGACGCTCCCTCCGTGGGCCTCCGCAAAAGTTTTCACGATGGCCAGACCGAGACCAGCTCCGCCGATTGAATTAGGATCGGTTTCACCTTTTTCAAAGATTTTTTCGATGAGCGATTCGGGGATTCCAGCCCCGTTATCGGTCACCCAACATTCCGCTCCGCCGTCTGCGTCAAGTTTACTTGCTCCGACGACGATGTTGCCCCCTGGCGTGTACCGGATAGCATTCGCCAACAGGTTCTGGAAGACACGCTTCATCAAGCTGGCGTCCGCATAGATTTCCAAATTATCGGGGACTTTGTTGATCAAGCGAATGCTCTGGACGCTCGCTTCAGGGTGGAGGTCTTGCACGACAGATTCAACCAGTGGCCACAAGTCGATTTCGCGCGGCTCTAACTTGACTCCGCCTTCCATATCGAGATTTGAGTTCTCTTCGAGCACTTTCGCAACCAAGCTCTCCAGGTGCTTCACATTTCGATGTAACGAATTCAGCATCTGCGATGTTTCAGCCGATTGGTCCTTCAGCGTCGCTTCCAAGACTCTGCCTGCCAAGGCAATTGCATTCAACGGAGTTCTAAGGTCGTGAGCGACAAAAGCAAGATAATCTTCACGCCGTTTCTGCACTTCATATGCACGTTGAGTTGCATAGGTCTTCAGCGCTAAGCCGATGGCGTGATCGAAAACTAAGTTGATGATATGGAAAGGCTTACCTTGGAGGCTGATACGATTGTTATCAGCAAGATCATGGATACAGCCTCGCAGAATGTTGTACTCCGCTACCACTTCTTCAATATCAAACGCATCGCTCAGACGCTGCAGTCCATGAGCCGTAGGACTGTTGTCACAGACTGCTTCGGGAATGGTCTGGGTACACTTGTTTTGCAGTGCCGCCGCCAATTCGTCGAGCAGGCCTGGAATATGATCATTGAGCGAGGGAACATCCAGCTTCCTCGCTGAAGGTAACTCACGTACTTGTTCCCGCCACCGCGCAAGCAGACTGTCGCGTTCCTCCAAGACCAACGCCGCCAACTCATCCAAAACTTCACCAATCATCTAACCTCCTGCTTGTTACATCGCATTCGGAGGTACAGGGGTTGACCATGTAAGTCCTGAGTTTAATCGAGTCTCGCAAATGCGAATGACTGAAAAATGAAAAGTCTGTTCTACTTCGATCTACTTAGTTATATAAAGGGTCTGGGACATTGTGGCAAACAAAATGTGCAAAAGACAGTGGACTATACAAACAGAGGCAGGGCAAGTTGTAGTCTCCACCCACAGACTTCGAAACCATTGCGGCGTGCGGTTGCGATCAACGCTGCCACCCGATGCAGCAATAATCGGCCGCGCAACCAAGGCGGGATCGCGCCTCCTCAAAGAAAGATCCACTCTGGCGGCCACTTAAAGCCTCAATTATCCGTCCATTCGGCTATTTTCCGCCTTTCGAAACTCGCCAAGCATCATTTAGTTTTTTTAATGAGAGCCCGGCATGCGGTGTGCTTCCCGAGCCGACGCACTCAAGATGATTGTTTTTAAGCTGAGTGGTTGGTTTTCGATCATGCAAATCAAGAGTGCTGCGAGCGGCTGGTGGGCGATCGCGCAAGATGGTGCAAAATCGTGCAGCGTTACCGCGCGGTGATCTCAAAGTCGTTGCGGTTTGCCATTTATGATTGAATTCCTGTCCTCACTTTTTGATCCCTCCGGCTTTACGCCGCGCTGGCAGTGCGGCCAGTGGTCGAGCGGGCTCGGTTGGATCCACATTGCGTCAGACTTAGCGATCTGGGCCGCTTACGCAGCGATCCCAGTTGTGCTGATTTTCTATACCCGTGCTCGGCGTGACATCCCATTTCCCAGAGTATTTTGGTTGTTCGCCGCCTTTATCTTGGCGTGTGGAACAGTGCATCTGGTCGAGGCGGTAATTTTCTGGATTCCTATCTATCGTTTCTCTGGTTTTCTCAAGCTGTCTACAGCCTTGGTATCGTGGGCCACTGTGATCATGTTGGTCCGCATCATGCCTCGAGTACTCCATCTACCGAAGCTCGCCGCTACAAATCAGCAACTTTCCCAAGAAATCCATCATCGTGTCTCGGTCGAAGCAAGCCTACGTAGCATACAGGCCAGATACGAAGCGTTATTGTTAGGAACTCGAAACGTCGTTTGGACATGCGATTCGGTTGGCAACTTCGACTCGCCACAGGCTTCCTGGCAAAGATACACTGGCCAGTCCTTTGACCAGCACGTGGGAATGGGCTGGATGCACGCGATCTCGGAGGGTGATCGAAGCCGCCTTCAAGCAGATTGGAAGGCTTCCACAGACAGCTCCACTGTTTTTCGATCGAGAGTCGAAGTTTGGAACTTTGACGCTCAGCAATACCGCAGTTGCATTCTAGAGGCGGTCCCTGTGCGTGATGAACGCGGTGAGGTTGCAGAGTGGGTGGGAACCGTCGATGACGTTCATGAGCAATTTCTAGCCGAAGACGCGTTACGATTTGCCGAATTAGAATCGAATCGACAGAGACGAGAATTAGAGCTCCTCTATGACACCTCTCCCGTTGGAATGAGTTTAATAAATCGCGAGCACCGGTATGTCCGAATTAATGCAGCCTTAGCAAAGATTAATGGTTTTCCCGTTGGATATCACATCGGTAAAGCACGTCACGAGATCATTCCACAACTTGATGATCAATTAGGGCCCATGTGCGAGCAGGTGTTTGAGACGGGTATACCAATTCTCAATCAAGAGTTGCGGGGCCGATCTCCGCATGCCAACGCAGATGGCTGTTGGCTGGTAAGTCTTCATCCACTTTGTAACGATAACGGCCAAGTGTGGGCTGTAAGCACCGTTGTACAGGATATCACTGCCCGAACGCAAATGGAGGAAGCCTTGCGTGAAAGCGAGCAGCGTGCAAGGCAAGCAAATACGGCGAAGAGCCAGTTCCTAGCCAACATGAGCCATGAAATCCGCACGCCCATGGCGGCCATCTTGGGCTATGCCGACATTCTACTTGATCATTTAAGTGATCCCGACAATCGCAACTGCGTCTTTGTTATCAAAAAGAATGGCGAACATTTACTGGAGATTATCAACGACATCTTGGATCTGACCAGCATCGAAGCAGGAAAGCTCCGCATTCATATAGAGCCAACCGCTCTGCCTCAACTGCTCGGCGACCTCTATTCGCTGATGAACGTACGGGCGCAAGAGAAGGGGCTCACATTAAGAATTGTGGCTGAAAGTCAAATTCCAGAAACTGTGCAGTTTGACTCGACGCGAGTCAGGCAAATCCTTATCAATTTAATTGGCAACGCGGTCAAGTTCACGGATAAAGGTTCAGTTGCTTTGCATGTTCGCCTACTTCTTGGAGAGCTGCCACAGATCGAGTTCCGAGTCAGCGACACGGGGCGTGGTATCAGCGACGAGATGAGACCTAAATTATTCCAGCCCTTTTCGCAAGGTGATAGTTCTAACACTCGCGAACATGGAGGGAATGGACTTGGGCTAGCGATCAGCTACCGCTTTGTAGAGATGCTAGGAGGACAGATTTCTGTCACTAGTAAGGAAGGCGAAGGAAGCTGTTTCACGGTCGTACTTCCCTGCGGGGACGTAACCGGCGCCGCGCTCATCGAGGATGTCGGCCTGCCTCAGCCTGTAACGCTAGAAAAACCCGACTGTACGAGCTTACTCAACTGTCGAGTCCTAGTCGTCGACGACCGAAGAGATGTACGTTTCATCACGCAACATTTTTTGGAAGCCGCCGGCGCAACAGTCGTAACCGCTGAGGATGGCGCGAAAGGTGTCGCTGCAGTCGAGAAGGCTTTCGCGGAACAAAAGCTGTTCGACATTATTGTGATGGATATGCAAATGCCCATCATGGATGGCAGGCAAGCCACAGCGTTGCTTCGAGAGCGTGGGGTTATTCAGCCGATTATTGCGTTGACAGCACACGCTATGAAAGGCGAGCGCGAGTCGTGCATTCAATCCGGCTTTGATGACTTTTTATCAAAGCCAATCGATCATGACACGTTTGTCGCAATGGTTGCTCGATACACCCAGTCGCTCTCGCTTGATCAAGTCGTCGACCTCCGATCCCAGAGGCTGCAAAAACTGTAGGCGCAAGTAACGCCTTCACTTTACCTCCTCTGCGGCGAAACGCACCGGCTACTCGCTGTGGATCTGCCGCAGTTCTTTCGTATGCGTGAAGACCGCGAGCCGTGCATCTGCCGAAAAGCAAGTGCAATCTCTCGCCTACCCATTAGCCGCTCCTTGCACGACGCACTCTGTAAGCCTTGCTTGACGGACGTGTTTCGGCGGCCACGCTGGGTTAACGACGGGCACTCAATTACCAAATAGTCGACTAGCTGCACAGCAGATCGCACTCAATCGAAATTGAACCGATTCATATACTTGTCCATACTTTCTTTTAACGCGCTGTCGCAACTTGTAAGACTTCATGATTGTTGGTTTACTTTGGCGAAAGAACTTCCCTCGAAGGCTCCGAGTGTGACAAGCGATTCTCGACAGCGAGCTCTAACGCTCATTCAGAAATACGGCTGGAACAACACGTCATTTCAGACGCTCGAACCTTTTTTCGAGTATTGGTTCGATCCGAGCGGTCAGGGTATGGTGGCCTACTATCGAGCATGGGGAACGTGGGTGGTAGCCGGTGCACCGATTTGTCCGCTGGAACACGTCGTCGAGTGCGCTTTGAAGTTCGCTGAAGCAGCTAAGGCAGCAGGTTTCCGTGTTTGCTTCTTCGGTACCGCAACTCGGTTTGCTGAACTAATCAGTGCCCATGCGACACACGTTAAAATTGGCGAGCAACCGTGCTGGAATCCAACTCGTTGGGAGAGCGATCGAAAGCGTATGCAGCTAATGGGTTCGCAGCGGAGGCGAGCGGAACGCAAGGGCGTGAAGGTCAGGCAAGTCAGCCCGCAAGTTATGTTGCAGATCGATTCGATAGAGCGCCAGCGAGCTGAGCAGGTTATCACTCAGTGGCAACTTGCGCATAAAATGGCGACCATGAGTTTTTTAGTTCACCTCGATGCATTCTCGTTTGCCAGCGAGCGACGGTATTTCATCGCCGAGCGGCAAACGGATTCTGGTGAGACGGAGGGTATTGGCTTCTTAGCGCTGATACCGATCTATGCTCGCGACGGGTTCTTTCTGGAAGACCTCCTGCGCACACCTTCGGCTCCCAACGGTACCACCGAAGCACTCATCGATACTGCGATGCGATCGCTCGCATCAGAAGGCAGAAGTTATGCAACCCTTGGGTTGTCTCCACTGCGGAACATCCACAAGTCCAACTACCGCCAACCGCGTTGGGCGACCGTGATCTTCAGTCTATCGAAACGCCTCTTTGATCCACTGTATAGCTTCGAAGGCTTGGCCGCATTCAAAACCAAACTTCGTCCCGAGCAGTGGGAGGAGATCTACGTTACCGGTCTACCCAAGTTCAACTTAAACATGCTGATCGCAGTGTTGATGGCTTTCGTGCGATCACACCCAACTCAGTTTGCATTCGAGACACTCGTCCGCTTAGTCACCAGCAATCTGCGACGCGTGCGCGATGTGACGTGGAAACGCATGAACTATGGGTTGGCCGCAGCGCTCAGTGTGTGGATAAGCTTGCTAGTTCAAAGCGATGGCCTGTTTTGGTTCGGCAGCCACAGCACGCTACGCTTCTGGATCGCTTTCGATTGTCTCATGGTCGGTGTCTTGGTCTGCTTAGGCTACGGCAGTGGAATCCGAGCTCGATTCGTGCTTTGGTTAGCACCAAGTGCTTTAGTCGCTGTACTAAGTGATGCATGCTTGACGGCTTGGCAGGCAACGGTCTTTATAAATTCGCATCCATGGAACGCGCTGTACGTTGCAGCTTGGATGATTGCCCTGAGCGGCCCACTCGTTGCAAGCGTTTTTCTAGCGTGCTTGGTTTACGCGCGGCCAGGACACAATGTCGTCCGCGAATGAGTTTCGCGAAAGGTGTCTACTTGATTGCCTATGTAACTACAGCGTCTACAGCTTTGCTGTTGAGCTCAGCAAGCAATCTCCACTGCAATCCGAGCTGTGCGGTACTTGTTGATCGAGTTCGCTAGTCCAAGGCAGTATTTACTTCGCACCCAGCTCTACTGCCGAGCGCTCGCCATCCATCCAGCTCGATCGCGTTGGCGATAAGACGCACCGATCCGTCCATGAGCAAGACGTTGACTCCTCCAGTGTGGTAACTGCGACTAGTGACGACAGCATAGGTTGGCAAAGTTGATGAGCGCCCTTCTCGCATGGAATTAAAGTCGATGTCATAAGTTTTGCCCGCGTCCACGTGCAGAACTTTGGTGTTGGGGACGAAGGTTGTTGTAAACCCCGTTTGATGCAGCCTAGCATCGACCCACTCTGTATGACCGGAATCCGCTTTGAATTCGCCCCCAAATGCAGAGACCTGGCTTGGCAAAGTCGGTACCGGTGCGGCGGCGCCTGGATTGCCGCCGTCGCGCAGGTACGGAGTAAAGGCTTTAACTTCTGCCATCCCTAATGTGTTGCTAAGTCCATCCGTAATCTCAGCGAACCTCGTGGCACGATTGAACAGAAACACTCCGCTTCCACGAGCACTGGGTGGCTGTGCGATGTGCCACACCCCAGCGTTTGCACCATAGCTCAGCGGGTAATGCGTGAACGTTGGAGCATCCACGCGCTCTCGATCATTCACTTCACTCGGACACAGTAAGTGCGGCAGACGCATGCGGGCGACAGCAGGTTGCTGACTAATGGGTTTTGTAAAGTCAACCAATGCATGCAGGCTGGATTGTTCTACGTAAGGCAACAGCCGAACTTGAACACTCCAATACACCGAGCTGCCCGACGTTAAGTAATCGCCAAGCGGGGGAATGTGTTTTCTGGCGCCTTCATGGTTGTGCAGCGCCACGCCAAGTTGCTTGAGATTGTTCTGACACTGTATTCGTCTTCCCGCTTCGCGCGCCGATTGGACCGCAGGTAGTAGTAGCCCAACGAGTATTCCGATAATCGCGATCACAACCAATAACTCAACAAGAGTAAACGCATACGATTTCATGATCCTACCCAACTATCGAATGTCGCCGATGGAGGCGTGGTAATAATTGTTGCTGCAAAGGTTCTCGGAAGTTCACGACGAGCTCACGCGTAGCTTACTCGATATGGATGCTCTTGGCGCTGCAGAATGGTTAAGTAGTGGTGAAGTTGCCTAGCACTTCCGCCTCTGGGTGCTTGAGCGTACCGAATGACAAGAACTTCATCGTTTACTCACGAAGCGAGGGGTGTGAGTTGTTCGAATCCTGTTCTAATTCACATCCAGACTTGAATTCACGTCTGCTTTGATACCGGGCTTCAAGAAGGAAGAGATGAACGTGGCGATCGATATGATAAAGAACGTGAGTAGCCGCTTATGCATTACTGCAGCGGCCCTTAGCGCGGTGGTCTCCATCGCTCATGCGCAGGAGGCATCGCCCAGCGCAACTAAAGTATCCCCTAGGGCGGCAACGTCTGTAGCGGGGCCAACAGATACGGGTTTCTTGTTGCCAAACGGCTGGCACTTGACTCCGGCCGGTCGCCACATCGAAACGAATGACCTTGTACTCAATATGATCCCCCTTTCCGACGGTCGCCGCGCGCTGGCAAGCTGCGATGGATTCAATGAGCATTATCTCGGCTTATTTGATCTAGCGAACGGCAAACTGCTTAGCAAACAGCCAGCCAATCAGAGTTGGTTCGGATTGCAGGTTTCAAGCGACGAAAAGAAAGTCTGGTGGTCTGGGGGTGGCGCTGGCTCGCTGCATCAATTCGAGCTGACTAATGAATCACTGACTCGTATCTCTGCGCCCGAAGCGGACGTTGCTAAACTCTCGCGCGAGGAACTGCTAGCACTTCGCGATAAACTCAAATCCGACAATGCATTTCGCAGTGGTGTGTGTCTCGACGAGCGTCGTAACTACCTTTACTCATTGCTGATCAATGCCGGAAAACTGCTGTGTACGTCGTTGACCGATGGCGTTGAACGAACCTTAGCCCGGCTTATTCACGTAATTCGTTTATTGAGGCGGTGCATCGTTCAGCATCGATTGTGAGCGTCGGGGCGCTCTAAAGCATGGGATTTGATCATGGGTAGACGCACCGCCCCCTACCCCAAAGCGTTTGATTCAGGTTTTT
>JANPLP010000298.1:0-6996 GCA_031426595.1 Planctomycetia bacterium
CCGGCAATCCCGCTGGACCACGTCGATCCCTATACACTGCTTGTCGCCGTACTCTTGAGCGCCCAGTGCACGGACAAAATGGTCAATAAAGTGACTCCCGACCTTTGGAAATTGGCCTCCAACCCGCTGGCGATGAGCCAGCGTTCGGTCGACGAAATCTTGGCGATGATTCGGCCACTGGGATTGGCTCCCCAAAAAGCAAAAGCGATCCGCGGGCTGTCGGAAATCTTGGTACGCGAGTTCGCAGGGCAAGTCCCCGCATCGATGGAAGAGTTGGAAAAACTGCCGGGCGTAGGGCATAAAACGGCAAGCGTAGTGATGTGCCAAGCGTTCGGTCAGCCAGCGTTCCCAGTCGATACCCACATCCATCGACTCGCCCAGCGTTGGGGTCTGTCGAACGGCAAAAATGTAAAGCAGACGGAAGCCGACCTAAAGAGATTGTTTCCCGAAGAGTCCTGGAATGTGCTGCACTTGCAGATCATTTACTACGGTCGCGAACACTGCATGGCTCGCGCTTGCGATGGAATGAAATGTGGACTTTGCCGCGAACTTTATCCAAATCGAAAGAAACCCATCGTCACCCTTAAGGCGTAGTATAAAGAGCCTCCAATAGAAACCCAGGCGATTTCACGCCTAACAATTGCTCGCACCGAACAAAGCTTATCCAATCCGACTACAACTGAATTCATACCCCTAGACTATCAGCAAGGCCCCGCAACATGCGTTCCAAATCTCTTACCTACCTTACCAGCCGCGCGGGCAGTTCAAGTCAATTGCTGTTGGCGCACATCGTCGGCTCGCTATGCGCCTTAGCAATTCCCATTCTATTTGTTGTGATTGGTGACGTGGCCCACATCCTGGCCGAAGCGGGCGCGGGTGCCAAGCACTCTTTTGCCATCGGTCTGCCAACGATTGATCAATGGTTGCCAGACACTATGACGCCGCTGACCAAGGTCAGTGTCCTACTTTGCGTGGCTCTTGGAATTGTGTTTTTTATCGCCATCTCTTTGAGTCTCCTAAATCGTCAGATTCAAGCGGCCGCAGTCGATTTTGAAGTCAAAATCATCCGCGAACTTCGCAGCCACTCGAAACAACTTGGGGTCATACGGACGCTCTCAGCGCAGCAGACCGCGCTGATCGATGGGCTCGAGTATCATCTGCCGCGAGTGCGCACTAGTCTGACCCGGTGGTGGCGAACGTTCCCCCGGCATCTCGTTCAATTGGTCGGCTGCCTGCTGGTCGCGTTGTTGATTCAACCGTTGTTGACGCTGCTGACTGTGGTAGGCACTGCTCTGGTGGCGTTGATCTATCGTTTCGTTGATCGAGGTCGACGCAACGCACTACCCTTGATTCGCGAGCGAGCCGCGCAGCGTCGCTCCGATTTGCTTTCGATGTGCTTGAAAGGCCCGCTGCTCGAGTCGGTGCATGCGGAGCAAGAGATTGATCAGCACTTCAATGAACAGATTGCCGCTTACCGCGGCGAAGCGATCAAGAGCCTGCTAAATTCGGCTTGGAAAGTCCCGCTGATTATCACTGTGGTAGGATCGCTCGGGTGTTTGTTCTTGTTCATTGTGGCCGTTCAGGTACTGCAACCTGATTCGACGATCTCAATTGCCGGCGCGGTGACGTTTCTGCTGGCAGGCGTCGGTGCTGCCGTTAGCGGTGTTAGGCTGCAACGGAGCTCGCGGGAACTTCGGCAAGTTGAGAATGCCGCAGATGAACTGAAGAATTTTCTGGCGATGCCCGTTGAGCAACTTGGCGGCAGCGACTTAAAAAGCATTTCGCGAATCACCCACCATGCCGAGTTAGATCACGTGACGTTGCAAGACAGCAGCGGACGCAAGTTACTCGAAAATGTCTCCGTTGTGTTCAAGCCGGGAAGTCTAATCGGAATCGTCGCGAGCGAACGGTTGCAGGCGCAAGCGCTTGTAGAATTACTGATGGGATACGGGCGACCAGTCAGTGGCCGAATGCTGATTGATGGAACGCTGGTGTCGGATTTAACACCTGAAAGCTTGTCGAACTGTTCGTTGTGGGTTTCGCCGGACGGGCCGCTTATCACCGGCACAGTGCAAGATAATCTATCGCGCCGAACTGGAGATTATGCTTCGCTGGACATCAATCAAATCCTGCGAGCTTCGAAAGCAACTGAAATCGTGCAGCGACTCCCCGATGGTTTGGCAACGTTGATTACGCCCAGCGATGATCGCTTGACGGAAGACGCTGCATTTCGGCTGGGAATCGCTCGCGCAAATCTTCGTTCGCCGTCCGTAGTGATCATTGAGGAACCCGAAAAAACCGTCGATGCTGCGGTCGAACAAGATACTCTCGAAGCCATGTGCAGCCTCATCAAACCGAACTCGATCACGGTTCTGATACCGCATCGTTTACTCTCTTTGCGTCAGTGCGATTCAGTGATTCTGTTGCACGATCACAAAGTGGTCGATATCGGAACCCACTCGGAGTTATTGCAGCGATGTGACCTCTACCGACATCTAAATTATGTTCGCTTCAATCCTTTTCGCGGCTTAGGTGCATAGCTCTATCGCCATTCAACTCCCTTTGAAGTTACCGTTTTCGTCGTAGCGCA
Organism: Planctomycetia bacterium; assembly: GCA_031426595.1. GTDB lineage: Bacteria > Planctomycetota > Planctomycetia > Pirellulales > Pirellulaceae > Aureliella. Next base: position 2,591 of record JANPLP010000298.1, read on the forward strand.
CGAAGGCAAACCAGACGAACACAAAGATGCTCAACGGGAACATGAAAAGAAAGATCGGGTCAAAATAGGAAAGCAATCCGCCTCCGATTAGGAAAATGGCCAATAGCCACCACGTATTGCTGATCAACGCTCGAAAGCGAGCCATAAAAAAGCGCCCTCGGATTACCTTGCAACAGAACTCAACGAGTGGCAACATACGCTTATTCTGTTAAGTCGAAAAGGTCATCCAATTTGGGAGTTAGCATGCGTTATCAACTCTTCCTTGCGTTTACGATTTGTCGCCTTGCAATAGCTTGTCTAGCAACAGGAATTGCTCCGCAGTGCACACTAGCCCAGGAGGTTCAAGTTTTTGGGTTTGGATCGACGAGCAATTCCGACGAACCCAGGGGCGCCACTCAGATTGCGATTGGCGGACCTGGCGGAATTACGATGAATTCCGGGATGGCCTTTGGCGGCGGGTTGCTCGGCGTCGACCCCAACAATCGATCAGCTCTATTTAACTTGCTGTCAAATGAATCCGTGCGTCGTGAGCTTCAGCTTAAGGACAATCAGAGCGCAAGCGTTCAAAAAATTCAACAAGAATCACAGAAGCGAATGAGTGAAACGCTGCGCGCCAATATGGCGTCTGGAAATCCTAACCCTGCCGCTGGAATTCGAGAGTTGGTTGAAGAGGGCCGCAAAGCAGCGGAGACTGCCATCGAAGAAATTTTGTTACCTGAGCAACTAACCCGCGTGCGGCAATTGGCTTACCAAGTTGAAATCGCTCAGCTCGGCTTAGGTGAATCACTTACCACTGGTCGCTTGGGGAAAGAGATCGATGTTCACGAAGATCAAAAGCAACACTTGGCCGACAAAGCGGCAGCGATTGAAATTGAAACCCGCCAAGCCGTAGCGAAGATCCGCTCAGCCGCTCGCGCTAAGTTACTCGCCGAGCTAGCTCCCGAACAGCGCAAGAAAGCCGAAGATCTGCTCGGACCTCATTTTGAATACGAAGAGCCCAACCTCGCCAAATCGCTTCGGCAGCGAATGAAGCTACCCGAACCAAAGAAGGAGTAGCAGCTACAGCAACATTTTGCGATCTGTAGGTTTCATCCGCTTCACTTGGCTTGTTCTAAGTCAGCTTGAGTCTCGCTTTTAACGCCACCCTCCGGCGCACTCTCGGACGGCGCGAGTAGTTGTTGAGGATCGCCGAATTGTAACAGCGGCAAGTTCGCCTTCTCGCCATCGAACAACTCGACATACAGCGTTACCTGGCTTCTCAAGAAGTCGTCGAGCAGTTGGGCTTCGGAGGCAACTGTAGCAACGCGGCTGGCGAGTTTATTTTGTGCGTCGAGCGCCTTGCGCTGCTTTGAAATCATCGCGCGAATATCCGTTTCAGCCGATTGGCTCACGGCGCTCAGACGCGCCGACTCAGCCCGAGTCGACTCGACGTAGTTAAGCACACGGCGCTGCAATAATTGAAGTGGCTCTTTGGCAACCGGCAATGCCAGCGCCGGCAAGTCTTCAGCGCTGGCTGCCACTCTCCAGCGAAGTCCAGTTTGTCGCCCTGGAGCCGCTTGAACTTGGATGACGAGTTTCGTTACAGGTGATTTGGCATCGGCGTTCGATAACAACCATGTCAACGTTTGCTTACCGTGAAGTCGCTGCGGTTCTCTCGGCTGAACTTTGAACTCGTCGTCAACAGCCATCGTTATGGACCAGACGGGTTCACGCGGTCGCGCCAGCGTCCCTGGCAACATATAGGTCTGAATCATAGGCGATGTCCTAAGCACTATTGGATCGTGCAGCGACTTGGATTTCGCGTCCTCGGATTTCGCCGCAGGCAACTCCGTTTCTTTCTCTCCCGCCTCAGCCGACGCAGTCATTTCAGCTACATCACGCATCACATCACTTCCCGCTGCGGGTGCACTTGGCCCGCGCGCATCAACACTATTTTCAGTTGCGATTGCGTCAGCTATTGCCCCGCCACCTCCCTGCGATTCCGCGGCCGTTTCAAGCGCCTCCCTTGCAGAACTCGGCGGAAGAGGACTTGTGATCACACCTGACAGGTCGAAACGCTGAGGCTCAATCGTCGGAACGCTGTTGGCGGCTTGACCACCGAGCACGTCGTTGATTGTTGGCAGCGGAGCCATATTCGCAATCGATAGATCCTCCGCTGAAACTGAATCATGGGCCGCAACCGCTGAAGCTCTCTCCGGTGCAGAGCTTTGCTCCGAAGAATTCTTGGATGATTTTTTTAATGCTAGTGCAGGGGTTGAAGGCGATTTTGAACTTGGTGACGAAAGGAACAGCCAACCCAACATTGAAAACGCCACCAGCCCGACAGCGACTAATGCCGCCACCCGATGAGGCTTCAAATGAGTCAGCAATAAAGCGATCGAGCTCCTTTTGCCTTTCACTTGCCTACGTTGGTTCGCCGCCGGAATGGCAGCTACACTTTGGGTGACGGCCAATGCAGTCCCAACTTCAGCTAACGTTGCGACTGGCGTATCGCTCGCAGTCGAAGATTCCACCATAGCTCTAACTTCACAAGCCGATTTGAACTGGGCTTTAGAAGAAGAGATATCCGTCGATGGGCGCGACCATTCCAGCAACTGTTCGATCAATGAATCAGCAGCATAGGAACTGGCCTCTTCGCGCACGCTCAGCAAACCGGTGTCCGAGACCTCAATGTCTTCCCAGTTCAGAGGTGCCAGCACCTGATGCGACGCGTGCTTTGAGTTAGAACGACCGCGTTTTTGCAACTGATGAGACCAGTCCTGGCAAATTACGGGTGGCGGTGCCCCCAACTCATTCAACCAACTTGCTGCAGTTACCATCAATAAATCTCTTCGAACCTTAAAAGCCTGTTTACCCAGACACCAACGCCAGCCTCATGCAAACCAGTGCACCACGGGGCGAGTCATCGACATTTCGATGACAATAACTTGCCGCCGCATTAGAATTTGTAACCGCTAGGCACCTGCAAAACAAATTTTGCCCTCAATCGCCGCTCAAAACCCATTTAGAACGTCGCATCATGAAACACTTCCGCTTGTCGTTCGCCTGCTGCTTGCTGTTTCTTTTTGCAGGGTGCTCAACTAGCCCCCAACCGGCTCAGAGCGAGAGCTCCACAGTCGGCGCGAAGGATAAGGTGGTACTCATGCTGAACTGGTACCCCGAGGCCGAGCATGGCTGTTTCTACGCCGCGAAGGTTCATGGCATTTTTGAGAAGTACGGTTTGGATGTGGAGATTCGACCCGGCGGTCCCAACGCGCCGGTCGTCCAAGAACTCGTGACGGGCCGCGTGCAGTTTGGAGTTGCCAATGCATCCGACGTATTACTTTATCGCCAGCAAGATGCCAAAGTGGTTGCGACTCTGGCTCCCATCCATAATTCGCCGCGCTGCATTATGGTGCGCGAGGATTCTCCTGCCACCGACCTCAGCAGTCTTAAAGGGATGACTCTGCAGGCCAACCAAGGGCGTCCCTTTTTGGATTTCATGAAGTCCAAAAACTTGCTCGAGGGTGTGCAAGTTGTTCCCTACGGCGGTTCCGTCGCCAAGCTGGTTACTGACAAAAATACGGCTACTCAAGCGTATTCGTTTAGCGAACCCTTCATGGCAAAACAACAAAACGTGACCGTTCGCACTTTGATGTTGTCCGATATTGGCTATAACCCCTACGCGAGCTGCCTTATCTGCACCGAGGAATATTTAGGCGACAAAGGAGACATCGTCAGTCGCATGACCACAGCTAGCCAAGAGGGCTGGCAGCGCTACTTTGAAAACCCAGCCGAAACTAATGCCGAAATTCTTTCCAACAACAAGGAAGGGATGTCTGCAGAGGCTCTTACTTTCGGTGTGGATGTCCTGCGACCTCTTTGCTTGCCAGCCGGTATGCCCCCCAGCGATCTTGGAAAAATGACCTCCGAACGCTGGCAGGAACTTGTCAATCAATTCTCCGAAATGGGCTTGGTCGAGAACGAAAAAGTGAAAGCAAGTGACGTTTTTCGCACAATTGAACCCGCCTCACCGGGAGCGCGGAAATAGTTCGTGAAAAAATTGCGAACGACACCATGCAGGACCCACCACCTCCAAAACTACTAATTTTGAAATTTATGGCGGTTTCTACTCCGCTATCATGGCATACGGAGTCAGGTCTGGCGCGACAACCGCCTTGTGCGGAAAACATCAAAAAAATTTCTCTTTTTCAGGCTGGACTTTCTTTCGAGCCTAACTTGCAACTGAGTTGTTTGGCGTTAAGCTTTATCCAGTTTACCCATTCACCTTTTTACGGAGACTCTCATGCGTTCAGTTTTGGCTTTCGGGCTTGTAGCCCTGCTCAGCGTTATCTTCGCACCAACCAGCGAAGCCGGTTTGTTCGGTTGCCGCAAGGCAAAGAGCGCTTGCTGCGAACCAGCACCAA
>JANPLP010000299.1:0-4076 GCA_031426595.1 Planctomycetia bacterium
CGCTTTGCCACTTCACGCTGACTCTCGCTTAGCTTTACGATATACTTTTTGTCCACTGGCCCCTCCTTGGTTACCAGCAGTTTGTCGTATACACCGAATCGAACGCAACCCCAAAGTTAAATTGTGTTGAAGCACTAGTGCTTGTCCAAATTAGGTTTTAGGCTTAGCCAGAACGCGCGAGCACCCGGTTCTCACGGTAGAAACCGGACGCTCGCGTTCCGGCTGATTTTGCCAACCCAAAAACTAAATGTGGACAAAGTAATAGCCTCCAAAGCGTTTTTTAAGCCGCGTAGCAAATCCGAAGTAAAACCATCGCAAGTCAATTTCCAGCATGAACGTCGAATCCTTTGACCCTTCGCAACTCGCGGTAATTCTCTTTCCACATCCAACGTTGCGTTACACCGCTAAACCGATCAAGCGAGTCGACGCGATGTTGCACGAGATCGTGGGCCGCATGTTCGAGCTGATGTATGCTCACCGTGGCGTCGGTCTGGCAGCCACTCAAGTCAACTTGCCGATTCGCTTGTTCGTGATGAACGCTAGCGGGAACAAAGGGGAAGGTGCGGAACGCGTACTGATCAACCCTGTCATCTCGCGGCCTCGCAGCAATGAGGAGGACGAAGAAGGTTGCCTGAGTTTGCCATCCATTAACGGCAATGTTGTTCGCTCGAAAACAATTCGTGTGAACGCTTTCGACCTGGAGGGCCGGGAACTTAACGAAGACTTTAGTGGCTTCGACGCTCGGATCGTTCAGCACGAAACCGATCACCTGGACGGCAAATTGTTCATTGACCGAATGAATGAAGGTTCGCTTGTTGACATCCTCGGTGGGCTTAGCTTGCTAAATACCGACTTCGAATCGCGTCAACGCACCGCTGCCATCCCGCCAAACGACGAATTGGTCGCACATTTCGCAGGTTGGGAAAGCAGATACTGCTGAGCGGCTGACTCGCAGAAGGGATCCAAGTTGACCTGGCTATGCTTAGGGATTTAGAATCTGCGAGGCCTCTCGCACCGCCAAGGGGTGGATCCGCAAGGGATGCTAAACTAACTTGCTTCCCTGCAGCTACTGCATCCTCGCTCTGACACTGATTCGGAATTCATTGTGCTTGATCCTAAAACGAAGACCTCAGTTGCTATTCTCGGAGCGACGGGGAGTATCGGGACGGGGACGTTGGATGTCGTGCGAAACTTGGGTGATCCATGGCAAGTCATTGGTCTCTCCGCTCACCAGCAATTGGAGGCGGCCGTCGCCGCTGCCAAGGTAGTTCGCCCGCGCTACTTGGCAGCTACTTGCGAATCGAGCGCTGCCAAATTCGACTTCAGCGGGCTACCGGCGGGAACGGAACTTCTTCGTGGGCACGATAGCTTGATCCGCTTGGCAACTTGCCCTGAAGTTGACACCGTAGTGGCCGCCGTGGTGGGATCGGCTGGATTGCTCAGCACCGTGGCGGCGGCGCAAGCTGGCAAACGGCTAGCGCTCGCCAACAAAGAAGCGCTGGTGGTCGCTGGCGGAATTGTCACAGAAGCCCTGAAGAAGAGTGGCGGTGAACTTATCCCAGTCGACAGCGAACATAGCGCGATCTTTCAAGCCATCCATGCGGGAAGTGCCCAGCAAGTTGAACGTATTATCCTAACGGCTAGTGGAGGGCCGTTTCGTACTTGGACCAAAGATCGACTCGCCACCGCCTCGGTCTCCGATGCACTGGCTCACCCAACTTGGCAGATGGGCCGCAAAATTACCATCGATTCAGCCACCATGATGAACAAGGCTTTGGAGGTCATCGAAGCCAGATGGCTGTTCGATATTCCGGCCGATCGCATCCAAGTCGTCATTCACCCGCAATCGATCATCCACTCGATGGTTGAATTCGTTGATGGCTCAGTGGTCGCACAGCTAAGCCCCCCCGATATGCGGCTTCCGATTCAATATGCTCTGACCTACCCTGACCGAACAGCCTGTCCTTGCCCTAAAATGGATTGGTCCGCAACGCAGCGATTGGAATGGGAACCCGTCGATCTGGATCGATTTCCAGCGTTAAAGTTGGGTTGGGAAGTAGCCGAACGAGGCGGCAGTTGCGGCGCGGTCGTCAACGCAGCCAATGAGGCTGCAGTAGAATTGTTTTTGCAAGGTAAAATTCGCTTCACAGACATTGTGGCAGGCTGCCGCAAAGTTCTGGAAGCACATCATTTTGATCCAAGCGCGTCGCTCGATGAACTTATGCGATTCGACCGTTGGGCGCGAGAGGAGATTGGCCAGTGGGCAGCACGCTGTTAATCGATAGTTTAAATTTCTTGTCGGTAGATTTTTTGCAGATCGCCGCCGCCGAGCCGTCGCGGCTGACTGCGCTAATGTCGACAATCTGGGGCTTTTTTCAAGTCGCTCTAGGTTTGGGGTTTGTGATCTTCGTTCATGAACTGGGGCACTTCCTAGCCGCTAAGACCTTCGGGGTTCGCTGCGATAAATTCTATGTGGGCTTCGATGTACCGATTTCTATCGGCCCTATCAAGTTGCCTAGCACGCTAGGCAAATTTCAGTGGGGCGAAACCGAATATGGTATTGGCATTATTCCGCTCGGTGGCTACGTCAAGATGCTCGGGCAAGACGACGATCCCCGCAAAGCCGAAGAGGAAGCCGAAAAAACTCGACTGGGTGAAGGAACGGACGCGCCACTCGACCCTCGCAGCTATCCCGCGAAACCCGTCTGGCAACGGATGATCATTATCTCCGCCGGCGTGGTCATGAATTTGATCTTCGCAGTCCTCATGGCGGGCGTTGCGTATCGTTATGGCGTTCCCTACACACCCACAGTTATCGGAGATGTGGTCGGTGGCGGCCCAGCCTGGCAAGCCGGCGTGAAACCGGGCGACAAGTTACTGAAGGTTGGCAACATGTCGCACGAGAATGAGAACTTGCGTTTTGATGACTTCCGCATGGAGGTCGCTCTGCGCGGCAAAGATGGCCAAGGCACCGCTATTCCGCTCACCATTGAACGCGGTGGTAATAAACTTGAAATCGCTCCACTTCCAACCAATCGCTACGATCCTATCAACGGTATGTACGCCATCGGAGTCGTCTCACCCAGCAGCACGACGTACGCGATGAAATCTTTCCCCAAAGGTTCGTTTTTAGAAAAATCGAATCCGGATATTAGAGAAGGGGATAAGGTGATCGCCGTCGATGGCACACCACTTCCCGTCGACCCTCGCTTTGATCAACCTCTCGGCAGCGACCTAACATCCATTCTCGAAGCAAAATGGGATCGCCCAGTAAAGGTAACTGTCGAACGTCCAGGAGCGAAAAAAGAGGAACCCACCACTCAAGTCGATGTGGAGATTCCCGCTGTTCCAGTGAAGACCCTGGGTGTCGATTTCGAGATCGGTCCTATCACCGCTGTGCGTAAAGACTCGGTCGCCGAAGCCGCGGGCATCAAGGTCGGGGATAAGATCCTTTCTATCGATGGCGAAGCTGTCACGAAATCGCTGTACTTGCCAAGCCTGGTTGCCAGCAAAGCCGGTAAAACAATTGAATTGAAAGTTCGCCGTAAAGGGGACCAGAAATCAGTTCCCGCTCCCAAGTCGGCTGCCGAAACGCAAGAGTCAACAGGCACCCAAGAGTCAACAGCGACTCAGGAGTCAGAAGAAGCGAGCGAACTCACATTTCAACTCGCGACAAACGAAAAAGCACAATTCAGCTCGACATCGCTTTTTGGTGGCGTTATGACCTTAGCCAGTGTTGGCATCGCATACGAAGTCACCAACATCGTCAGCAGCGTAGACCCTGCAATGATAAGCAACGATGGCATCCGAGTCGGCGATGAGCTTGCTCAGATTCGTTGGGAACCATCCGATGAAGCAAAGCAGACTTTAGCCGAAGTTTACAGCGCCAAAGGGATGAAGATCGTCCTCGCGGATCAATCGATCGACCAGTCCCTCACAGTACCCAGCCTCTTCGATCAACTGCAAGACGCGCCGGCTGACATGGATATCCGTTGCTACGTCAAACGGGATGGCAAAACCGTTGAAGCCGTGACGAAACTCCAGAATGCAACTGACTGGTTTTGGTTCCAACGCGG
>JANPLP010000300.1:0-1527 GCA_031426595.1 Planctomycetia bacterium
TGGCTGCGAATGCGGCGGACCAGATGTCGAATTTGCTGGCTAATCAATGGTTGGCGGTTCCGGTCTCCGCCGCGGGCGAGTCGGCTGAAGTGTTGCTGCTGAGTCCAGGAAACGTGGTAAGCGACGAAGAGGCTCGCGCGATTGCTCAAATGCTGCATGACGGATTAAAGATTGCTGCGGAGCAGACTCGAACTGGAACACGTTTAGCGCAGTTGCAGTTGCTGATGGAGATTGCCGTTAGTTGGCAGCGTTCTGCGAACCTTAGCGATTTACTCAAGAGCATGGCGGAGGCAGCGGCGCGCATCTTGAAAGGAGATCGAGCTAGCATCTTTTTATGGGATCGCGCGAAGAGTCAATTGGTCGGTCATCCAGCGCTGGGGGTTGAGGGCGAGCCGCTGCGAATTCGTGATGATCAAGGGGTTGCTGGGGAGGTATTGAGCAGCGGAAAGTCGCGTCGTTGGGATAGTTCAGAAGATCCGCAAGCGATCAACACGCGCGTCGGTGAGAAGCTTGGTTATGCCACTCGCAGTTTAGTTGCTGCACCACTCACGGATGCTCGAGGTAAGTCGATGGGCGTCTTCGAAGTACTCAATCACAGCGATGGTAGATTCTCGGAAACAGATGAATTGTTCTTGATCGAACTGTCTCGACACGCATCAGCGGCTCTCGAAAACACGCAGCGAATCGACGCGTTGATTCAAACACGCAATCGGCTAATTCAAACCGCTTCCTCGACACTGCAGATGGTCGGCGAATGCGGTCAGATCAAAGCCTTGCGAGATACGGTGAGCCGGGTTGCGCCGACCGAATTAGCGGTATTGTTATTAGGCGAAAACGGAACTGGCAAAGAAGTGGTGGCTCGCAGTTTGCATTTACAGAGTCGCCGTTGCGATCAGCCGTTTGTGGCGGTGAACTGTGCAGCAATTGCCGAGTCGTTGTTGGAGAGCGAGTTGTTTGGCCATGAGAAAGGGGCTTTCACAGACGCAATCGCGGATCGGGTTGGGAAGTTCGAGCTGGCAAGCGGAGGCACTCTGCTCCTCGACGAGATCGGCGAAATGAGCTTGGCTGGGCAAGCCAAGTTGCTGCGCGTTTTAGAGGACAAGGTTGTTGTGCGGGTGGGTGGATCGGCGCAGATTCAGACCGATGTGAGGGTGATCGCTGCCACGAATCAAGAGCTGGCGAAGTTGGTGCGTGAAAAACGATTTCGCGAAGATTTGTATTTCCGCTTGAGCGTCGTCACGCTCAATCTTCCACCGCTGCGCGAACGAAGCGAAGATGTGATTGTGCTTGCGCAATTCTTCTTGGAGCAATTCAGCCATCAGATCGGTCGACTACCGCCGACGTTGTCCGACGATGCCCGCAAGCGATTGCTGAGTCATAGTTGGCCGGGGAATGTCCGCGAGCTGAGGAACTTGATGGAGCGCGTGGCTTATCTGACCAGCGGAGCGATCATCGAAGAGAGCGACTTGGCGTTTGTGTTATCGCCGTCGTCATCGGGGGATGTATCGCAAGTCCCACCGAACTTGC
>JANPLP010000301.1:0-6158 GCA_031426595.1 Planctomycetia bacterium
TGTGGATAAGCACCTGGAAATAGGGCTGAGGGACTGCTGTTCGGGTAAGCGGACGGAGGATACGCGGTTGGGTTCGTGTAAGGATAAGTACCCAGAATGCCGCTTTGTCCGACGCCAGGCATCGCTGGTGCGACTCCGTTATAGCCCGGGTAGCCAGAGTTCGGGTACGCTGCATTGGGAGCACCGTAAGTGGGAGCACTGTATGTGGGAGCGGTCCCATAATTGGGCGGTGGTGCGTAACTGGGCGGCACATAACCAGGAGCTGTACCGAAGTTTGGTTGCGAGTAGGGATTGGGGCCACCTAAAGTGGGTGCGACTGAGCCCGACTGCGGAAAAGGGTTGGTTTGCGGGAAGGTCGGCGTTGTAACTTGACGAGTCGAGTAGGGATCGAATTGAGGACTCGCAAGAGAGGGTGGATATGCGGGGGCGGAGTTCAGCGGAACCATGACAGGTCCAATGCCACCGTTGCTTGCCGTACTTGGCAGTGGAGTTGTATTCTGGACAGTGGAACCGACCGGCCTGAGACCATTATTGGAAGTTGGAAATTGGATGCGCTGCCCGAACGCAGGCATGGAGAATGCCAGCGCGGCTGTCATGACAGATGCTAGTATGACTTGAGAACGCATCAACCGAGCCGGTACTTTGGTATGTGCCTGCGTCACTCGACTTGAAAATGGGTCTGAGTAAACGCACACGCACAGAATATTGCACGCCGGAGAGACTCCGGTATGGCTATGGTTGGTAGCTGAGGAAGCTGTCAAGCGTCAATAGGTTTTCGCGAACTGAGAGCATCGCTGCATGGCAAACTTGAATCAAATTTTGAAAAAAAGCGTTGCTGTCATTTGGGCTAGTCCTTATAGCTTGATGGGTTTAACCGTGGGAGTATTGGGATTACTGAGCGGTGGGAAGTGGCGATTTCGCAGCGGAGCGATCGAGTTTTATGGGGGCGGAACCCAATGGTTCGTGCGTCGATTGCCTCCCGGTATTCACACAGCCGGCTTTACATTAGGTCATGTCATTCTCGGCCAGACTGCAGCAGGGCTCGATTATGCAGCCAAGCATGAGCGGGTGCATGTACGGCAGTTCGAATGTTGGGGCCCGTTGATGGGGCCCGCCTATTTGCTAGCGTCTGCTTGGATGTGGTACACGGGACGTGACTACTATCGAGACAATCCATTCGAAGTCGAAGCGTATCGGGAAGCGCCGTGATGGATTGGCTGAGTTCGCTCGCCGTGAGTTTCCAGGGAATTTGCATTCAATCTGCAATGAGCATTCCATAGGGGCGACTGTTAGCGATTATTGTTCGCTCGCGATCCGCCATGGTGGCTCGTAAAACCGTGCGCGGAAATAAAAATCGCGTCAACTTCAGCAGTCAACGCGACAAGAGCTCGACGTAAGAAAGCAGCACGTCGTCGAAACGGACTCAGGTAAGTCTATTTGATATCGATGGGAATAATGTTCTCACCTTTTTTAACTTCGACTTTAAGGTCCGAGGACGATTCGCTCCAGTACTTTCCCGGCACCGACTTATCGACTTGCATCGGGACAGGAGCCGCGGAGGCGTCTTCTGCCGAGACAGACTTCGGTGCAAAGTAGACCGTGTAGGGACCAACGGGCAATGGTTCCGTCAAGCTAAACGAGCCATCGGCCTGCAAGTCGCCACCTGAGCCCAATCCCTTTTCTAAGCTTACAAACATAATCGCTGCGTCGTTGTAAGGCTTACCTTTGAGCGTAGCAGTTCCCTTTACCGTGCCGACTGGATTCGCAGGCGTGCAGCCTGAAGCGAAAGCAGCGAACACCAACAAAGCCGTGCAAATTTCAATTCGATGCATTATTCGATTTCTAATAAGTTGAGTGAAAAAAAACACGCACTGCGTTCTCAACAACAAGATCGCAGTCGATTCTGGACCACGCGGTTCGCTGAAGTAAACAGCTAACTAAAGCACACGGTTGGCTGAGCAACGCTTACTCGAGCGACACGACTTCACCGTCGTAACGGCAGCAGAGTCGTTTAAGAGTTAAGAAGTCCATTGAATCGGAGATAAACTGAACTGAGCCGTCCGCCATACCTACTTCGATTCCGCCCGTGTGCATCGAGTTGATTACAGTGTTGCTGCGGTACATGGCTTCGGTAGCTCCGGTTTGAACAATGTTTGAGTTCGGAGCGAAACGAACGCAGGTTGTTCCTGTTTGCCACAAGTCACCACAGTTAGCGTCGAGCACGCGGCGTGGATGACGTGTGCCGAACCAAGCTCCGTAGTAGTTTGAGGATCGGTTGACTTTCGCCACCAAGCCAGATTGATCGGATATGAACATCGAATTTGACGTCCCATCTGTAATGGATGCCATCTTGCAAGTTCCGTTCGGGAACAGCACACCGTTCTCACATGACCACCCGTGACCACAGTCTTTCGTTCCAGCAGTGACGTCTGCACCTGGAACGGGACGAGCCGCACCGGAAATGCCGACGTAACTCGCATTTAGAGCCGTACCGTTGTTGTTTGAACCAGGAGCGATTTCAAAGGGATCGTTGGGCGACGAAGGGCAACGCAGCGTTGGAATCAGCAAGCTCTTCAAAACCTCATTCCCAAGAAATGCATTCGCACCCGCGGCACCGCCTCCCATAAACTGCGACGTCGATGTGAACGAGAGTCGCTGGTAGACGTTGTTCTGCTCCATAAATGGAAGAATAGCGGCTCGCCAGTTCGTTCCACTCGCAGGCCAAGCTTCTCGCAGGTTGAATGAACCATAAGGGAAGCTTTTGAAAGTGTCGTGATAGTTGTGCATCGACAATGAAATTTGCTTCACATTGTTCGAGCAGCTCATTCTTCGAGCTGCTTCGCGCGCGGCTTGCACTGCCGGTAACAATAGACCAACTAAGATTCCGATGATGGCGATCACCACCAATAGCTCAACCAAAGTGAAAGCTTGACGCTTCATAAACAAATCCTCTTAAGTGAACGAACTGTTATCAAAAACTGCACTTCATCGAAAATAGACTGAACGCGATCGCTTGTTTGGCGTCGTGCTTGTCCTGATTTCGTACGAAGTACCAAGCTTAGGAGGGGCAGATTGGAGGCCGTGATCGAGCGTTGTATAGAATTGGCGGAAGATAGTCTTCGTTCTGATGTCGCACGGTTCCGGGAGCAACCTCAACTGAGTCTAAAGTGCAGATCGCAGTCTTTAAGAAAATTGCTTGTGCTGCAGCCTGCCAGCAAACATCAATGAAGAAATGTCGATGTGCTACTGTTGGCAGCATGCGACTGACGCGGCTGCCTCAACTAAAAGCACGCGTGTCAACCGACTACCGTACTCTGGTCTCGAACGACCATCGCAATGCGGTGCATCGATGATGCTAGCATCAGGAGTTCGGCTCTTTCTAAACTGCTCTCGCCTATTTCGAAAGCTTGCGAGTCAGTTAGCAAGCAGTGCATTTCGCTAGAAGTGCAGTCGGTTTGTTTCGGGTTCGAAAGATAAGTACGCACTTGCAATTGAGGCGACTGAGGATCTGTGGGCAGTTGCAGAGGCTATCAACCACCGCCAAACAATCTTTCGCATTGATCGCAATCGATCTTGAGTTCGGTACGTAATTCGCTGATACTGCGTTAAAAGAAGCCATTGGCCCACGGAAGGGATTTTCTCGGGTGTCAAATTCATGAAATCAATGCGGCAAACAAACATACGGAGTTGGGAGCAGCGCGAGGAGCTTTTGCTGGCTCCATACGCTATGTTCGCGAAAGATTCGCTCGGGCGACGTTACGCAGAAGAATCGCACCCTTATCGCAGCCCATTTCAGCGCGATCGCGACCGCATCTTGCACAGCGCGGCGTTTCGGCGGCTGAGTGGTAAGATGCAGGTCTTTACCGGCGAGATGGGTGACTACCATCGCACGCGACTGACGCACACCCATGAAGTGGCAACGATCGCGCGAACTATCGGACGCGTGCTGCGATTGAATGAAGACCTGATCGAAGCGCTCGCTCTTTTACATGACATTGGACATCCGCCCTACGGTCATTCTGGTGAGCATGCGCTCGCGCGCTGTTTGACTGACCACGGTGGCTTTTCGCACAATCAGTTTGCGCTGACCTTGGCGGAGCAATTGGAGACACGATTCACGCCTTATCCGGGATTGAATCTCACTCGCGAAGTGCTGTCCGGTCAGGACTTTCGTATAACCCACGAATGGCAGGCACCATTGTTAGAAGTACAGGTCGTCGATCTAGCGGACAGCATCGCTTACAACGCGCATGATGTTGACGACGCCTTGAAGTTAGGCTTGATCACGCTCAATCAGCTCAAGGGACTCGACCTGGTACAGCGAGCTGATCAATGCAGCGCCTCGCAACCCCATTCTCCCACCGACCGCGCCGCGCGCCAGGCTTTGGTGCACAGCCTGATCGATGTCCAAGTTGCGGATCTCCTCGAGCAAGCGGTTGAAGTGCTGCATGATGTCGTCCAACTGGACAGCCTCTCGGTACGGCAGCTAGCGATTCAATTGGAGTACTCGCCACTGATCGCCGGAGAGCGTATCGAGCTCCAGCAATTCTTGTTCGACAATGTTTATCGCCATCCGCAGTTGGTGGCTGTACGCAATCAGGCCGCAACACGATTACAAGTGTTGTTCGAGTACTTACTGGCGGCACCACAGGGGTTGCCACAGCGTTTCACCGACCGTGCGCAGCACGTGGGGCTCGAGGTGGCCATCGGTGATTACTTGGCGGGTATGACTGACCGCTTTTGCGATCAGCAATATCGGCAAGTTGTCGAGCTTGGAAATAGTCGCGCAGAAGACTGGTGAATTCTAGCCACTGGTGAATTCTAGCGACTGGGCGAGGGAGCGGGTGCGCCATGTGGCTTGGCATGCTGTGGTTTGGGAGCATTGATGAGCACCGTTATGGCTCCGGTGATCACTACCGCCAAGCTGATCCAAAATTCGGGGCGTACCAACCCCCACGTGCCATTCTCGGTTAGTGAGATACATGTGTTGATCACTGGAGCGAATCCAAAGACTAATGGCATAACATAGTAGGGCTTGCCGCCAGCATTGAAAGCCAGGATGACACCGAGAGCACCAATTGCTCCGGCAGCTCCCGCGATGATGGACCACGTCAAGCCGCCTGAGCTCCATGCGCCAGAGTCGGCGGTCCGCGAAGAAATAATCGCCAACGGTGCCGCGACAGCGATAACAAAGTAAGCTAAGCCGACGCAAGTAAACGGACGCAAACGACTTCCGCTCATTCGGGCTTGGCCCTGATGCAACATGGGGCCATACGATCCCCAGCAAATGGCCGCGACTACAATCGACAAAATGATCATCGGCACATTTGCTTTTGGAGCAGCGGGTGCCTGCACGCCGGCAGCTTTCTTTGCGGGACGCTCAGTACCGTCATCTACTGGAACCCAAGTGGCTTGGGGGCGCGGAGCCTCTGCACTCTTCTTGTCGCCGGCGGAGCCGCCAGTCGCGACCTTGCTTTCAGCCGCACTGATTTGCTCTGGTGCATCGAGTTGTTTCGGTGCATCGAGCTGCTCGGGTGCACTGAGTTGTTTAAGTTCACTGGGTTGTTTAAGTTCACTGGGTTGTTTGGGTGCACGCGTCTGTTCACCGGGAGTGAGTTTTTCGCCGGGGGTAGGGCCTGATTGCGCGGCCAACTCGGCAGGCGCCGGCTTCGGCTGGTCTGCAGGCGATGCTGGCTGGGTCTGAGCAAGTTGCGTTTCGCTGGGCGGTGCGGGCTGAACGACGACCGGTGGCAGTTCTTGGGCCGGTACAACTTGGGCCGGAGCAACTTGGGCCGGAGCAACTTGCACTGGCTCCGTTACAGGCTTGTCGTTAGCCGTTGCTGGTGCAGCAGGTTTCGAGGCGGGTTCGGCAACAGTCTTGGTTAAGCTTGTATCGGCAGGCGGCGGAGGTTGAACGACTACGGGCGGCAACTCTGACTGAGCGGCGGGTGCAGGTTCCTGAACCGCAACGTTAGATTGGCCCGCCGTCGACGCTGCTGCGTTGGCAGCAACTGCGGCTGCCTCTGGTGCAACTGCTTGTTCCTGCGCTGCAGGTTCCTTAATAGGAGGGTCGTTCGTCAATGCGGAGGGTTGGACAACCACGGGTGGCAGCGGTTCGTCGATGATTTCCTGCATCGTCATCGATATAAAACGCATAC
>JANPLP010000302.1:0-2987 GCA_031426595.1 Planctomycetia bacterium
ACTGAATTGGTGATGGTATCCGCGCCCAAGGATAATTCGCCTTTGAAGTTCGAACTCAACCCGCCGTCCGCTTGCACAGTTTCCTGATTCGATTCGCGTTTGTTCTCTTGGTTTCCGCCGCGGCCAGGTTGACGTCCCTGCAGCGCGGAGTCGTTCGAACTAAGCAGATCTTTGTAAGCGTCTTTAATGGTGGTGACAACTGATTGCGCATCGGAGTGTTTGATGCGGACCAGTTTTGTGTAGCGTACATCCTTACCGTTAGTCGGTTCAGGCACGTCCCACAGCTCGATCAGTTCCTTAATGGTGCGTCGATCAAGATCATCCGCGCCAATCGCAATAATCGAACTGGTATCGTTGTCAGCAATGAATCGCAATTCCACACGTTCACCCAACTGCCGACTGTTGTCCTTCTTATCCTCCATCGGCAAACCAAAAATCCAAGACATGTATCGGTCGTTCTGTGCGTCGCGTTTGTTTTCCTTTTCGAAGTACTCATCCAAGTTCAGTTTGACCCAGGTGGCGCGCGCGTATTTCACGAAGAACTTATCGTACGGTCGCTGCGGGGGCTTGTTCATCTGCATCATCTCTTCTAGCCGATCGAGAGCTGCAGAGTCACCAGATTGAAGTATCAACCGTCCGCTTTCATCGACCACTATCGTGACTTTGGCGGGCAGTGGCTGAGTGTTGAGTGGCTGAGTGTTGAGTTGCTGAGAGTCGAGGGGCTGAGAGTCGAGGGGCTGAGAGTTTTCGGGCTTAGCCGTCCCATCGGCGACACGATCATCGTTGGTCGCAGGGCTTGCAGTAGATTTTTCACCAGCCAGGTTCGGCGCCAATTTGTCGTCCGTGACACTCACCAAACGCGGGTCGTCAAATGGCGAGGCATCTGTGATATCTGATTTAGGAGTAGTCACCTTTTTATCATCAGCCTTATTTTCGCGATCCTTTGCAGAAGGTTTAGGAGCAACTTGTTCCGCCTCCTTGAACTCGGTCTCGTCAGGGATAACCAACGTATTCGGTGCAGTTTGTTCCCATTGTTTTTTGAGCCGTTTTAGATACTCATAAGTTTCTGGTTGTCGCGAAGCGTCGATCACGCGCACCGTACTGGCTCGACCACCGGGCGGTGGCAACTCGCCCAGTTTTATGAGCAGTCCATTGACCTCTTCCATTTCAATCGCATTGCCCCATACGAGCACCTGATTGTCTTGGATATTTGCACCCACACGCATCTTGTCCGTCTTTTTAGGAGTGGAACGAGACTGCGAATATCCGTAATCATAATAATAGGATCGGTTGCGGCTATCATCCTTCTTCTCTTCGTCCGCTCCCATCAAAAACTTGATACTCCCTGCAACCGCTTCTGCATCGAGACGACGCAACTGAATGACGTGAGCGCTCCTTTGCGATCCGTCTAGGCGATCGATAATAGACTGGATCATGTATTGATCTGCGATGGACGCGTAGGCGATGATAGCGCTATTAGGTTCGTCTACTTGAAGTTTCGTGCTTGGCTCAAGTACATCCATGGCTAAAAGCGATTTGACCAGTTCGCCGGGCGTCAAAGACGCGAGTCGAAACACCTTCATGCGAATGCCAACTCGTTCATAATCCGCTTGATTGTTGGGAACGTCCATCCGTTCGATGAACGAAGCGACGATCGCCATCTTGTTTTGTGGCGCATGCACGATGACGCTGTTGTTGCGATCGTTGGCCACTAAGTAAACTTCTTCTTTACGCGGCTGCGGTTGCGCTTTGCGCGCTCCGCCAGCTTGTTCCTGCATTTGCTGTTGCATCTGCTGCATTTGTTGTTGCATCTGCTGTTGCATTTGCTGCGACATTTCACCCCCAACCGATGAAGTCCCTTTCTTTAGCCCCAGGAAGATCTCGAGTTGTTCTTTGACGAAGGTCGAACGAGCAAACTTGAGCGGAAACTCGCGAGCCAGATTGGCGATCGCTTCCAGAGACTGCTCTTCATTAAGCACGCGATTGATATCTTGCAAATTCGCAGCCGCATCCATGACTTCCAACCGGTTGGTTGCGAGCAACGGAGTGATCTTTCCATTGCCGCTTAGCATCGATTTAAACTCTTCTTGCACGTCGGCAGCGAGCAGAAATGCCAACTCGAATGACGATCGCACGAAGCGATGGGGCGGCTGCATCGAGAGTTCAGAAGGTTCGATGCGCGGTACCATCGATGGATTGATGGATGCGACCTTCACGACCGAGATCACTCCTTCGCTTTCTAACATCGTGAAGCCGCGCATGAGCAAATGTCTGTTGATGGCATCGCGGGTTTCTTCGAGCGAATAAGGTCGCTGAGTAGCGAGATTCAAGTAGTCGCCGGGCAATTCTTGCCAATCCAAGGACACATGCGAAACTTCGGCGAGCCACTTCATCAGATCGGGCCACGCTTGGTTGCGAAACTGGAACTCGACCATCCCCTCGCTATTCGGACGCACCTTCAGTTCATCCGGGTTCGGAGGACTGGGTGGGGCGCTCGTGCGCTGCACACTGCTCGGCCCCGTATCTTTATCTTTTTTGTCCTTATCCTCTTTCTTCAAATTGGGCTTTGAGCCAGAAGCCCCCGCTGCGTTGGGATCGGGCGTCTCCCCGTTGGCCTTCGCTTCCTCAACGGCAATCTGAATGTCCTGCAAGCGGAACCGGATTCCCGCCGCCGCCGTGTCGAATGCCGCCGCCATGCGGGAACCTGAATCCGCATCACGAGCAAGCAAAGCGGCCCGATGACGGGCCGCGACTTCGTAAATATTAGGCATCCGGCTTTTCGCTTTTATTACATTCTGGACACCGCCAGATGTGCTTACGCCGTCGGAACAAATCCGCGCAAATCACCACGCCTTCAACCGCAATCTGGCACAGGAGCGCGACAAGCACGGCCTCAACGACTTCCTTTTTGCCCTGAGTCTCCACTATTCATCTCCTTTCTGATTGTTGCCATTCCCACCTGCGAACGGGTCATTCCCCGGCAATAC
>JANPLP010000303.1:0-2350 GCA_031426595.1 Planctomycetia bacterium
GCTGGTCATTATGGGTGTGGCTGGATGGTTTGGGATGCGTCGTCGCAAACTTAGTGTCTGTGCATGATCGCCATTACAGCTACGAACCTGGTAGCTAGAGAACGCGAGGAAGCAAGTTCGTCAGTTCTCTGGCTTTCCGCATGTTTTGCACAAAGAACTAGCGGCTAACTTAGTGGGATAACCTTGGGAAAGAAACGCAATAAAGATAGATCGCGTCACAGGAATGGGCTTCATCAAGAAGGTGGGACAGTCCCTTCGCCGCAGACCATCCGCAAGCGACTTGCCAAGTACCTCCCTCGCACCAGCCGTACAACTGATATTTGGGGTAACTATCCGAGGCGTTTCTTCTATGCGGCTGCCATATGCACGATTATCCTCGCGGTCGTAGTCGGTGGGTGGACTGTCACTGCCATTGTGAACTCGCGTTCAAAAGATATTGGGAGGCTGCAGAATTCATTCTCAGATTTGGTTGACTCAGGTCGATATCGCGACGCGGATCAATGCATTGATCGGCTCATTCATTTGTACCCCGTGGTAAAATCGCATCGCTTTCAGAAGGCGTTGCTTCAAGACTATTTGCATGGCGATCGGGCGACGCATTCAATGATGCTGGAGTTGGTTGCTTCGGAGGAATCCCCCGAGGCTGCCCATTGGTTGCTAGCTCATGATTATCAACCTGAACAGTCAAAGCTCTGGAGCGATGACCAGCGACTTCGCTTTAAAGAACTCGTCGAACTTGCACTTCAATCCGATAACTCAGATAAAGTGATGCTGGCGAAGAAACAGCTTGCGGCCTATTCCGTGTCCGCTGGTGATATTTCAGTTGGTTTTGATTTGCTTAGTGACATCGGAAGTTCAGATCCATCATCGTTGATAGCTGCCGCTACGTTATGTATGCGGATGGGCAAAACAGAGCGGGCTCAAGTTTTAATTTTGCCTGCACAGAAGCATTACCTGCAGCTTATTGCAGAGCAGCCTTCTGATGATGAAAGTCGACTACAGCTTGCTCGGACAATGATCATTACTCAGACAGAAGAAAAAGCACTCAAAATACTTTCTGACGGCTTTGAATTGACCCATCAGCCGCTTTTTCAGCAGGCGGCAGGGGAAGTATTGGTGGCTTGGTCGAAGAGATTATTGCGTGACACGGATCGAACGCTTTCGTTTCTCCCGCGTGTCCAACTCATTCATCGTGCCACCCAGTGCGCACCTCAGGACATGGCTGTCGTTCAAGCATTGCAAGAGTTGTTGAGTGAATGCCAGGCGAATAGAGACCAGTGCCTTGAGAGTCTTCACTCGGCCGCATCGTATGGAGTCGAACGAGAGTCAGTGCATTTCGTCTTAGGTCTATGGATGGCTATCGAAGGCAAACACACAGAATCGCGTCTGCATATTGACCTTGCATGCCTTGCAGGATCGCATGTTCCCACTGTCATAAACAACTTAGCCCTCCGCATGCTCGTCCAATCCAAGCTTCTGGCCAATCAGGCACTCGAATTAGCGATTCTTGCTGATGCGATTCTGCCAGACCAACCACACTTTTGTGAAACCCGCGGGCGGATCCTAATTCAGCTCGATCGGTTTGAAGAAGCAGTACCGTATCTTATTACAGCAATGAGAGCTGATGAGTTGAAGCCGATTGTTTATCCTAACCTTGCATTGGCCTATCGAAAGATAGGTGACGAGGGGAAGGCACAGGAGATGGAGGGTCTCGCAAAGGAATCGATTGCGTTACAGCAGTAAGCTATCGAATTGGCATACCGTGTTTAATCCGAACTTCTGTCTTGCCCGAGTGGTTTTATTAGAAGAAAAAGCAACGCTCCGGAAATTATGTTCGTTAATGCCGGGGCATGGACGGTTCCATTTGCGATCGTTGCGGGCCGATAGATGCCGCGTTGCATGAGGAGAAGGAAGGGGAATAATAGATTGATCCTCTATTCGATCCATTCCCTATGTCGGGCAACGCTGGACTCGACGCGGATAAAAACTGTTTCCCATATAGCGGTCGATGCTCTGAAAAGCCATGCCGCTCGCCGCTACGATATCGATCAGCGCGAGTCACGTCAAACGGAAAAAGCATGCATGACCCACAAGTTACTCACGCTGCTCAAGACCATGGTTTGAACATAATCGGAAAAACGGGTCATGAAACAGCACGCACCACCGTCCCAGGACACTTGCGCTCAATTCAAATTCACGTCTGTGGAATCGGTCGAGCGCAGGTCACGGCGGATAACTAAACGTTGGTAATCCTGAAGAGATTTCCGTCGACCGCCAACTCGCACCGGTTGGGCACACCGGTGCTTGGGAATTTGTGAAAATGCGATGCTCTGGTGCGGTGACCGGTGCA
>JANPLP010000304.1:0-7981 GCA_031426595.1 Planctomycetia bacterium
CTCAGCGAAGAAGAAGTTTCGTCGGACTTGATTCACAAAGTGGTCAAGCAAGCGTGCCAGACGCAAGGAATGACACCTGTTTTCGTTGGCTCAGCTTTCAAGAACAAAGGGGTACAACCACTGCTCGACGCGGTATGTCGTTACCTCCCTAGTCCGCTAGACCGCGAAATCAAAGCTCGCCGCGTCGACGATGAAACTCAGCGCGTAGTGCTGAAACCTGATCCGGATCAACCGTTTGTAGGCATGGCCTTCAAGATCGTAGAAGATCCGTATGGTCAGCTTACATTCATGCGCATCTACCAAGGTAAGATTGCCAAAGGTGAGATGTACGTGAACCAACGTACCGGCCGCAAAGAACGCTTCAGCCGCATTGTGCGGATGCATGCGGACACACGCGAAGAAATCGATTCGGCTGAACCCGGCGACATCGTGGCGATCATGGGCATCGACTGCGCTTCGGGTGAAACTTACTCGACCGAACGCGATTATTGCTCGTTGGAAAGTATGTTCGTTCCACAGCCAGTTATCAAAGTATCGGTGACGCCTGCTAGTCGCGCTGATGCGGACAAGATGGTTAAAGCGTTGCAACGTTTCCGTAAAGAAGATCCAACATTCCAAGTCTACAACGACGAGGAAACCAGTGAGACGATCATCTGCGGTATGGGCGAATTGCACCTTGAAATCTACGTGGAACGTATGCGCCGCGAGTACAAAGTCGAAGTGCAAGTGGGTCCGCCAAAGGTTAGCTACCGCGAAGCCCCAGGTGAAAAAGTTGAGTTCAACTACAAGCACAAGAAGCAGACTGGTGGTTCGGGTCAGTTCGCGCACATCGTCGGCTCCTTGTCACCTATCGACACAGAAGGCGAAGTCACCTTTGAATTCGAAGAGCACATTGTCGGTGGTCGTATTCCCAAGCAGTTTATTCCGCCTGTGGAAAAGGGCTTCCGCGATTCGATGACCAAGGGTCCGTTGGCTGAGTACCCGGTTGTAGGTGTTCATATCGACTTGAATGACGGTAGCTACCACGACGTCGACTCATCGGAGCGTGCGTTTTATATCGCGGCGTGCGATTGCTTCCGTGAAACGATGCGAGCTAGCAAGCCTGGGCTGCTCGAGCCGATTATGAAGCTTGAAATTGAATGTCCCGAAGTTTATCAGGGTGACGTGGTCGGTGACGTGATTCGCCGCCGCGGAATCATCAGTGCAACGGACACCCGCGATGGTGTTTCTTACATCGAAGCGGAAATTCCGCTGGCTGAAACTTTCGGTTACGCTACGGATTTGCGGAGCATGTCGAAGGGGCAAGGAACATTCACGATGGAATTGCTGACCTACCGTCGCTGCCCAAATAATGTTCAAGAAGCGATTATCATTGCTCGGAAAAAGAAGTAATTCTTTCGTCGACAGAATTTGAAAACCGAAAAGCCCTGCTGCCAAAATAGCGGGGCTTTTTGCTTATGTTAGTGTTAGCGGCGAACAACCGTTGCGCGGTGCATTCGGTAGCGGTGTGCGTCCAGCATTTCGGTTGCTCTTGAGCGCAGTTTGAAAGGGAGTTCGACGGGATCTCCCGAAGACCGTCTTTGGCAAGCAATCACATATCGCGTCAATTAGAATGCTATAGTAAGCTCCTGCTGAGTACCGCTAGTTGACCTGCCCAGTCTTTGCATTTGTCCGCAGCGACCGATGCAAATCCAATCGAAGTGAATCTCGAATGATATTCGACGTGTGCACCTTTCCGATTCGATTGATTTTATTTGTTGCGACGCTGACTGCCGTTCCTGTGCAGTTTGCCGGCGCGCAAACGAAACCAGAAGCGACCCCCACCACCGTCGACTTTGTTCGCGAAGTACGGCCGATCTTTGAGCGACATTGTTACGATTGTCACAGTGACACGGAGTACGAATCCGGTTTGCGGCTGGACATCAAATCGATAGCGATGAAAGGGGGCGATAACCACGGTCCCGATATTGTTCCTGGTAAACCGGCTGACAGTCCGCTCTATCGTTTTTTGGTGACGCAGGATCAGAAGCTACGAATGCCCCCTGACGCGCGACTTGCTGATTCTGAAATTGAGATCATCAAGCGGTGGATTGAAGGGGGCGCAAATTGGCCGGATGGAATTGACACTGCGCAGGTGGTGGACCGTCTGGACCACTGGTCATTTAAACCGCTCCGAACGGCAGAAGTAAGTGACACGCTGGATCGGTTTATCGATACTAAGCTGGCTGCAAGCGACTTGAGTCGCTCGCCGGCTGCGGAGCCGGTTCAGTGGTTGCGGCGCGTCACCTTCGATCTCACTGGGTTACCTCCAACTCGCGAAGAAGCGTCGAAGTTCAAAGCGGATCTTGCGATGCTGGACCGACCGACCGTGTATAGCCAGGTCGTCGATCGACTATTGGCTTCACCGCGGTATGGCGAGCGTTGGGCGCAGCATTGGCTAGACGTGGTTCGCTATGCGGACACGCATGGCTTTGAAGTCAACACCGAGCGACCGAATGCTTGGCCCTATCGCGACTATGTCATTGAAGCCTTCAACGGCGACACCCCGTATGATCGTTTTATACTCGAGCAGCTAGTCGGCGATGCACTTGGGAAGGACGCTGCCACAGGTTTTCTAGTCACTGCATCAGTTCTTCTGCCAGGGCAAATCGGTAAAGACGAACCATCTATTCGGCTCGCACGGCAAGATGCGCTGGACGAAATCGTCAACAACATAGGGCAAACGTTTTTGGGGCTGAGCATCGGCTGCGCTCGCTGTCACGATCACAAGTTTGATCCGATCAGTGCCAAGGATTATTACTCGATGCAGGCCTTTGTGGCGGGCGTTGAGTACGAGGATCGTGAAATGTCTAACTCTCAAGCCGCGTCCAAGAAGGAGCAAGCCGTTGCGGTGCGTGCGCAAGTCAAAGAGCTCGAGCAGAAACTAACTCAGTACACTCCCCTGGCCCGGCCTAACCATCAAGTGCACACGACAGATCCGAAGGAAAACACGCTGCAGTTTGAACCTGTGCTGGCTCGCTATGTCAGGTTTACGATCGACGATTGCAACTTGCATCCAGCGCTTGGTTTAATTGAACCCTGCATTGATGAATTTGAGATATTCACTGATGAAGTAGAACCTCGAAACGTCGCTTTGGGTTCACTGGGGACTCGTGTGAAAGCGTCTGGTAGCAACATTTCGGCCAGTCATAAACTCAAGCACATCAACGATGGGTTGCCAGGGAATGCTCGCAGTTGGATGTCGGATACTGCGGGGCGCGGCTGGGTGCAATTTGAGTTGCCCGAACCGATGAAGATCTCAAAAGTGGTGTGGAGCCGCGATCGGGACGGCAAGTTAACTGACCGTTTGGCAACTGCCTATCGTTTGGAAGCAGGTTTAGAGAATTCGGATTTGAAAGTGTTGGCACAAGTCGCGCCGCTTCGACCAGCTGTCAATCGTCGCGGTACTACCGATCACATTACGCCGATTAAGGCCAAGCGGTTGCGGTTTACGATCGATGCAACCAATAGTCTCGACCCGTGTTTAGACGAGTTAGAAATTTTCAACGTCCAGGGAGAGAATGTGGCTTTGGCCAGCCGAGGTGCACAGGTAACGGTCTCAGGCAGCAGGTCCGTTGAAAATCGTCACGACGCAAGTTTTGTGAACGACGGTCGCTATGGAAACTCGAATAGCTGGTTGGGAAATGAGCCTGGGAAGGGTTGGGTCGAAATTGAGTTTGAGGCGGTGCAAGAAGTTTCACGAGTTGTCTGGAGTCGTGATCGGGACGGACCTTTTGAAGATCGCTTACCCATCGTTTATCGCATTGAAGTTGCTGACCTGCGTGATGCGACGCCCGAGGGAGCTAACGTACAACTTTGGCAGTGTGTGGCAGACTCTACGGATCGCCGTCCTTGGATTGCTGGGATGGACCTTGGCCCCACCTTTTCGCTCGCTGGTCTGATGGGGGATGAGCTTACTGCGGCTAGTAAATTGCTAGACGAGAAGCGAGCGCTTGAAGGAAAGATCAAATCGCTGGAGACCGGGCAACTAGCTTTCGCAGGTAAATTCCGTGCGCCCGACGCGATTCAGCTTTTAAATCGCGGCGATCCTGAACAACCGCTTGAGCAAGTACCGCCAGCAGTACCTCAAGCTTTCGGTCGGCTTGAATTGCCGTTCGATGCTGGTGAGCAAGCGAGGCGGAAGGCGATCGCGGAGTGGATCGCAAGTCCCCACAATCCACTTACCGCGCGAGTGATGGTCAACCGAATTTGGCAAGGTCACTTCGGTATGGGGCTAGTTGAAACGTCGAGCGATTTTGGGCGCAATGGAACGAAACCTACGCATCCGGAGTTGCTCGATTGGTTGGCGACTCAGTTCATCGCATCCGGTTGGAGCATTAAGCACATGCATCGTCTGATAGTGCTCAGCGATACATATTGCCAGTCCTCGGTTTCGAGCAACGCAACGGCGAATGGAAAGGATGCGGACGTTCGATTGCTGTGGCGGTTCCCATCGAGGCGATTGGAAGCGGAGGTTATTCGCGATTCGATGTTGGCGATCAGCGGTGAACTCAATCTGCTGATGAATGGTCGCGGATTCAATTTATTTCAGCAGCGAGGTGGGTTGAGCGGTTTTGTGCCTGTCGAATCGTTTAAAAGTGACGGATTGAGGCGGATGATTTATGCGCACAAGGTGCGACGTGAACGCGAAGCGGTGTTTGGTGCTTTTGACTGTCCCGACGCGGGCCAAAGTACAGCTCGACGGCGCGAGTCGACCACGCCGCTTCAAGCACTCAACCTCTTCAACAGTAGTTTTACGCTCGAACGCTCAGCGGCACTCGCTAAGCGACTAGCGGCCGAATCCAGTGCAGGCGTTGAGGCGCAAATTACGACAGCGTTCGAGATTGTATTCAATCGCGAACCTTCCCCGCGCGAGCTGGAAGAGTTGCCGGATCTAGTGGCCGCGTATGGCCTCAAGCCTTTTTGCCGCGCTTTGTTGAATAGTAACGAGGCCTTGTTTTTGCCATGAACCAACCGGTCGATAAAATATCCTCGCAGGGCGAATCGCTGCTCGATCGAAGGCGGCTTCTATCGAATAGTGCTACGGCACTGGGTTCTATTGCACTGACTAGTTTGTTGTCCGGCGAGCGTTTGCTCGGCGCGTCAGATGGTTCCGCAATGCGATCGCCGATAATCGATCCGGCGCGTCCTTACGCATCGCGGCAACCGCACTTTGAACCTAAAGCGAAGAATGTAATTGTGATTTTCTGCGCCGGTGCGGTCAGTCAACTCGAAACATGGGACTACAAACCGGAACTGATTAAATGGGATGATAAGCCGCTAGTGGGTGGGCCTTCGGTAACCTTTCAAGGGCCCGCTGGAAATCTCGCGCGACCGCAGTACAAATTTCGACAGCGTGGGCAAACAGGAAAATGGGTCAGCGACATGATCCCGCACCTCGCTGAACTAACGGACGATATCGCATTTGTGCATTCGCTTACAAGTAAGTCAAACACGCATGGGCCCGCCGAGAACTTTCTTTCGACGGGATTCGTGCTGGATGGATTTCCGAGTCTCGGTTCGTGGGTGACGTACGCGCTGGGTAGCGAGAACCAAGATCTGCCTGCTTATGTGGCGATTCCCGATCCGCGAGGGGTCCCGCAGAATGGATCCAACAATTGGGGGCCAGGTTTTCTGCCTGCTGCGTTTCAGGGAACAACGATGAGCAGCAAGGATCCGATTCGGCATTTGGTTGCGAATGGTGTGTCGCCGGCAAATGACCGCGCGGCTCGCGAAATGCTTGATCGGTTGAACAAGAGGCATCTCGAACAGCAAGCGGGTGATAGCAAGTTAGCCGCTCGAATCGCCAGCTATGAATTGGCGGCGCGAATGCAATTGAGCGTTCCTGAGTTAAGCGATTTGTCGGCGGAACCCGAGCATATCCTCAAAATGTATGGAGCAGACGATGCGAAGAATGCTGACAAAGCAGCGTTCGCCCGCAATTGCATACTCGCGCGACGCTTAGTCGAGCGCGGCGTACGTTTTGTGCAGTTGTTTAACGGGGCTTATGCCAGTGGCGGGAAACTGAACTGGGATGGGCACAACGCGCTGAAAGAGCAATACGATGTGCATGCTGAGATACTTGACCAACCCGCGGCAGCATTGATTACCGATCTCAAGCAACGCGGGTTGCTGAAGGATACGTTGGTGGTTTGGTGCACTGAGTTTGGTCGAATGCCATTCTTTCAGAAAGGTGCGAAAGGTCGCGATCATAATCCCGATGGCTTTACATGTTGGATGACCGGAGCGGGAGTGAAACCAGGTGTGAGCCACGGAGTGACGGACGAATTGGGGCAACGTGCTATTGAGGACGTACATCCGCTGTATCACTTCAACGCCACCATCCTGCACTTGCTCGGCCTGGATTACGAGGCGCTCAGTTTTGAGCACAATGGAATCGATCGGCGCTTGACCAATGTCGAAGGAAAGTTGATTCCTGAGATATTGGCTTAGCGGTGTACGAATTCTAATGCAGGTAGCGTTGCCTGAGCGCTGCGGCGCTGTTGAGTAGCAGCTTGGCTTTGCCCTGAGAGTCCCACAGGCCTGCGTTGGCGTAGCAATGGGGCAACTGATCACTGGTCTGATTCCAAGTGATCGCGTGCACCGTCGGTTTAGCAAGCAGCATGCGCAGCAAGCTATCGTTACGCAGTCCTTCGTTAGGCATCACAGCTCCGGTCTTCCACGACGAAACTCCCGCACCGTGTTTCGCGTTGGGATCACTCGCTAATTGAGTCGGATTTGTAACGATGATCATAAGCGGCAAGCCCAGTTGCCCCCAACGGTCAATCAAGCGGCTGACATCGATGGGATCGCGGGGCATTGAACCATCAGGCCAAGTGTCTAGGTTCAATTGCAGCGCCAGTCCGCTAAGCCCCAAGTCTGCGCGAATGAGTGCGTCAGCAAAATGGAGCGGCGAGATCCCGTCGGGCTCGCCGCCAAGATACTCGCTCCACGGTTGGTCGATGGTCAATACAACTGGTGTGCGTTCATCAGCGCGGCGCACTGTTTCGATCAAGGCGACGGAGATTCGCAGCACTTCTTCGTCCGACCATCTCATCTCGCCGGGCGCATTGAGGCCGACAGCGCAATTCCACAAATGAACTCGCCCTCGGTACCGCTCCACCGTCTCAAGTGCATGGTCGCAGGCAACTTTCATCACCGTGTCAAAGCCTTGGCTGAGCAGCACCATCCATCGCGGCAGCCCACCGGGCTTGAAATTGATCAGAGGACCAACGCATACTCGCTGTCCATTTTGATGAGCCCATTCGATTTGGCGATCGGCGATCGCGTAATTGCGTTGCCCCGAAGCTGATTCGATCGCGTTCAGATCAGCATCGACCGACAGCATATTAAATGCTGTTTTGAGCGCACTACTGACACTTTCGATTTCGATCTGTGGTTGCACGCGACAGCCGAGCAGCGTGGAGAACCGCCCTTCGTTCTGAAGTCGAATGTCTAGGACTTGTGAGCTGTAGACATCGCACATCAACACGCTAGCTTCGGTAGCGGAGTCGATCGCTGACTGAGCATGTTTGTGTTGCTTCGCGGGGTTATCTCGAATTGTAATCGCATGAAGAAAACTGCTCAGCGCTTGTTCTGATAGTGGAAAGAATTCGGTGGGCAATCTCAAGCCAATTCGCTGCCAGTCGGCGCACTGATTTTTCATGCGAAAAACGGTGCCTCGCGCCAGTTCCGCCATCAGC
Organism: Planctomycetia bacterium; assembly: GCA_031426595.1. Classification (GTDB taxonomy): domain Bacteria; phylum Planctomycetota; class Planctomycetia; order Pirellulales; family Pirellulaceae; genus Aureliella. Next base: position 7,743 of record JANPLP010000304.1, read on the forward strand.
GAATACGGCTCTTCGACGACTCGCAAACTGGTTGTTGATAGGCACACATTTCCGAGGCTGCGCGTGGGCCACACAATGTTTAGTTTGCCAGACTCCTCAATGTCGCGACCAATGCTAAACTGGTCTCCTTGCAGTCGGCGATGGCAAAACCAGGGAATACCCTCCATCCCCGATATGTAAGCCGTATCCCAAACACGTGGATCAAAAGTCTCTGCGTGCGGGACCTTAAATCGAAGGTC
>JANPLP010000305.1:0-6940 GCA_031426595.1 Planctomycetia bacterium
CCAGTTGCAAATGGAGTCGTACCAGAAATCCGCCTTTCAGCGGTAGAGCAGATTTCGCACGGGAAAATGTTGAGAATCCGTCTAATCTCATTACGCCTCTGCTGAAGTTCTGCGTGTTTACCGAAAGGCACGATCGATGGCGCGGATCAATCGCTTGAGCCAAGTTAGCGAATATGGGTAAGGTAGTGCTTTGCGAGCAACTCCAGTTGGAAGCTCAGGCAATTTGCTAAGCCGCGATTGAAGTCCGAGTGCAGCGTTACTGCTTAATTTTGGGGTGGCACGCTCTGAGGCTCTGCGAAGGGCGTGGCTATCGTCGCTCAGATCACCCCCTTCGCAGAGCCTCAGGGCGTGCCAACCGATTACGATCAACCCTAGAATTAAATCTGGACAAAGCACTAGCTCCGATCGACCAGGTGCTCGCCCGTCCCCTCGCTCCACGGTGTCCTAGGTCGAAGGGAGGTCGCGGGTAAGTTCGTCTAACATTGGACGATCGGCATGACGCCAGACTTGCGATGCCCAGTCATGCGACCCATTCTCGCAAAATTTAAATTGTGGGTGGCACCAAAATCGATGCCGCCCGAGCAAAGCGGTGTTTTAAACCGGCATCCACTCCAAGAAGAGATTCCCCGCGCGAACCGCAGCGGTTTGCAGAGAGTTAGTCCAAAACGCCTGAGTTCCCTGCGAACATTCGCCAAGCCACATCTAGCGATTCGATGCAAGTGTTCTAAATACAGTTCACGTGCATGGAGATGCTGTCCTCCACACAATTAGTAATTTCCGACATATTTAGCCGCCGCGATTGACTGCCTCCAGATTCTGTTCCCATAATCTTCGCATCATGGGTCGTGTGTTTTTCATCTATTGGAGGATCGATATGGCTACATTAAAGACGGGTACACGAATTCGCTCCAAGAAACGTAACTCAGTACGAAGTCTGCTCTTCGAATCGATGGAAGTGCGACGCGTCATGGCCGCGGTGTCCATTCATGAGTCCGTGGACCGAACATTAATTAATGATAACGGGTTTGGCTGGGATTACTACGACATTGCATTGGATGCCAGACCCAACTCCAACGTTGCAATCGACCTAACCTCCGATAATCCCGCCGTAAGTTTGTCCTGGCAGGAGTCCTCTACCCGACGAGTCATCTTTACACCGGACGATTGGAGTCCCAAAAGAATCGTTGTATTCGGTGTTGGAGACGGTTTAGCGGATGGCAATTTTCAAGCTCATTTGGCTCACGCCATCACTACACAGGACCCGCAATATATAGGCGTTGGAGTTCCAGATGTAATCGCAACCGTAATCGATACGAACAGTCAGCCCTATTTGCTGAATTATGAACTTGAATTGATGGAAGGCGAATCGCAAATCTATTTTGTCGAGCCTCGATATCCATCCAATTATCAAGGTCCTGCTTTTACCGCGTCCTATGATACGAATCAAATCAGAATTGAGGCGTTAAACGGCGGAGACACTTTTACTATAGCCGCCATCAACGATGGTATAGTTGAAGGTGTCCATGATGTTCCCATCACGTACCAAACCCAAGTACCAAATCCGAATCAGTTTTCTATTCCGAACGCCATTATCCGCCTTCGCGACCCAGTGACTCCCTCCGTTTCCAGCTTTCAAATTAATGGCGGCGCTCCGCAGCGTTCCATCGTAACCCTCATCACTTTAGACTTCTCTGTCCCTATTTATGTGGAGCCCAGCTTGGTCGTACTGACCAATACGACAACCAATACAATCGTCCCACTTCAGCTCACCGTCGAACCGAGCGGCTTGAGAATGTACATTGCATTCGCCAGCGGTAGCAGCGTAGTAGACCGATTCGGTGGAAATACGCTGGCAGATGGCAACTACGTTTTGTACGCACCCAAGCACTCCATCACCAATCGCTTATCGGGTGAAAGTTTGGCGACAGACATTGTTATTGGCGATGAGTTCGACGAGCGTTTATTCCGGCTATTCGGCGACTTAAGTGGAAACGGGATAATCGATCCGCAGGAGGTCGCCGCTTTCGCCCGCGCACAGTCAAGCATCGCAGGTAGCGCTAACTTTATTGATGCGTTCGACGAGCGAGGAGACGGGGTTATCGGACAGAACGACTGGCGGCGGTTTCTCAAGAATATTGGTCGGCGAAGGTAATGCGGACCGGAACATGTGACTCGGTGCCGAGTTGGTCTATTCCTCCAATGCCAAACGTCGCAGGTTTCTGAGTGCTATCGTGAGGGCAGCACAGTCGAGCTTACTGATGACGCGACCAAGTGTTGGTAACGACACAATGCAATACAAGCTCGAAGCGCCAGCGAGTGAATCTATTTGCCCCGGCTCGAAACGCTTACGCCTTCCACTACGGCCAACCACGTTCCAACACCAGGAAAGTTCGAATGGCTACATTAGTCTCATGATCCGTTCCAACCGGAGAAACCACCGAAGCCATCTTTCACACTGAAGGCGTTCGCATTCATCCCCCAGCAACCGAAGCAACTTCGATTCCTTGTATTATTCGCATTAAGCGAAGAACGATAAAGGTAATTCGGCGGCTGACCGCCTTGTTCGCCGCTACTTCTGGGTCACGAATGAGCCGGACACATTGGAACTTCATTCCTGATCCATGCTGTATTTGGGATCTTGATAATGAACCGCAGCATCGCAGCTACGAACCGATAGTTTACAAACGTCGCTGCCGGACATGGTGTTGGAATGCTGTATTTCAACGAACACATCTCGCATACTCCGCAGCAGTGTGATTTCTGGGATGTAGATGTAACACAGCGGGAATCCATCAGCCACACAGAAGACACGCATAGCGATTTCAAGTCTACGTTCAACGCCACCATCGTAGTAACTGCGGATGCTTTCATCGTCAGCGAGTGTATGGCGGTCGATGAATATCCTGCGATTGGCACTCTTGCTACTCAAAAGTTCCACCCTCAAACACCAATACTCCATTTTTTTCCTGGCGCAGGCATGCCCAGAGGCATTCCAGGACAAGTTTGGCCGAGTAGCTGTAAGTTTGTACCGTCACCATGCAAGTTGACGTTTTTAGGCGACCAATAATCTCATCGCTATTGCTAAATCGTTTCGCAAGTCGGCAGACCAGATCAAGGTCGTCGTCAAATACTGGGTCGCCTCGATGGGTCACATCGATGCCAATTCCACATTCGCTGTCCGCCACCATTATCACGTCACCACTGATTCGGTAGCTCGAATCATAATCTTGCAGGTGGGATTGAAGATCACAGATCGTGATCGCGTCCGCATCAAAAATCACGTATCGGTGATATGTCGTCATTGTTAGTAAGGGGGAACGCTGGCCGTAACCGGGCGCGCGCGAGTATACCTTCCATTTTGAAAAACGCCGGATCGTGTGCTCCGGTTCACGGATTTGTTATCTCATCGTTTGGGACAGTGTTGTCTTTGCGCGTAGTCCACCGTTGTATCATAAAGGACACAATGGTTACGGCAAACAACACACACACAATTGCAACCATTGTATCTGGAACAGTCTCGAAATTGGGGGCAGGAACGCCGGGGCGGCGGGTTCGGGAAACGACTGGTCGATTGGCGGATATCAGAAACCAAAGTGCACAACACGAAATCAGGACGTCTCGATGTTTGAGTCGAAAAGGCGAAGAAGCGAATCCAATAAGAGCTAGTATGATTCCCGCGGCTATCGAAATTGGCAGGAGTGTTGATGCGATGAAAAAGATTGTCGCCCATCGTTCGTCACCCTTGTACAACGTCGGGCCCCACATCGGAGCAACAATGAAGAAGGAATAAGAAAACATCAGCCCCGATCCGACTAACGCACCAGTAACGACCGATGTGACGAAATAGGAAACTAAACCGCGAATCGATCGCGGTCGCGATTTGTACTCCACAAGGCTTGTTGGCGATGCGTATGGATTGTCGTTCAAACAATCTCCATTGGGATCACGAAACGAATTGCAGTCTATCCCAGCTGTAGCAGCGCGTAACGGAGGGATAGAATGTGCGGTGAACTGAGATGCTTGGCGGGGAACCTTATGCGGATTCCTGCGGGGCGTGGGGGTAAAGACGCCAGTCTAGCGTGCTGAGGCGGGGGAGAGCAAGCGTTTTTGAGTCTCAAGCAATTGGTTTATGCGGGACGATTGCAAGGCTTAGCTGAGTTAACTTGCGGTGCGATAATATGAGCTCGACGCGCTAGCGAGTGATTGTGTTGACGCGGTTCGAAACGCTAATGCGTTCCGCTACGGCTGTGTTAGCGAGTGATTGTGTTGACGCGGTTCGAAACGCTAATGCGTTCCGCTACGGCGTTGATAATTGCAGCTGCAGGCTGGCTGGAGAAAGGGGATCAAAGCGGGCACTGTATTTGCTGATTGAAGCTGGCATCTTAACTATCAATGTCAGCTTGCAAATAGGATTTTCTCATGCCCGCAACTGTTCAACTGGTTGATCCGCGTGAAGCGTATCCAAAACCACCCTTCAAAAATCAGCAACCCATCACTTCAGATGCCACGACAGACAAGATGGATCCGGCTCCGGACCACGGTGAGAAGTCCTATCGCGGCAGCGGGCGATTACAGGGATTAACGGCGATTATCACTGGTGGCGACAGCGGGATTGGCCGCGCGGTCGCGATAGCGTACGGTCGCGAAGGAGCCAATGTGGTCGTCAATTACCATACTTCGGAAGAAGATGCGCACGATACGGTCAAAATGGTCGAAGCGTCAGGTTCGAAAGCAGTTGCCATTCAAGGCGATCTGCGCGAGGAATCATTCTGTGAATCGTTGATCGATCAAGCCGTCGAGAAATTCGGGCGGCTGGACATTTTGATCAACAACGCGGCTTATCAGCAGACTCGGGATACGCTGGAAGAATTTTCTACGGAAGTATTTGATCGAGTTTTCAAGACGAACGTCTACGCCACATTTTGGCTGAGCCGAGCTGCGGTTTCCAAGATGACTCCTGGTGGCAGTATCATCAATACTGTCTCGATTCAGGGTTACACTCCGTCGCCTGAGCTACTCCCTTACTCGGCCAGCAAATCGGCTTTGTTGGGGATGACCAAGGGGTTGGCCAAGCTGGCGATGCAGCACGGGATCCGTGTCAACGCAGTTGCTCCTGGACCAGTTTGGACGCCGCTTATTCCTTCGACTATTGATATCGAAAAAGCTCGCAACTTCGGAGCCGACACGATCTTTGAACGCCCCGCGCAGCCCGCTGAGCTCGCTCCGCTTTTTGTTTGGCTTGCCTCGCCGGAAGCGAGCTACGTATCGGCAGAAGTCTTTGGAGCTACCGGTGGTCGGACGCCGGTTTAAAGCCCTTCCTTGACTGTCGGCGACGACGAAGAATACAGGTTGTCGTTTGCGGCTTGAGAACTTTGGACGCCAAGTCACCTACCACTCCCCGCGCCCTTCGAATACTCGGGCGTGCCGAACTCAGGGCGTGCCACCCAAAATCCAAGTCATTCAGAGCTTTCCTGTTCTGAGCTACTCTGATCCGGGGTTGCCGCCAGCGGCTCGTCCGGCCAAATGGGTTGCTTCCCACGAGTCGATAGAGTTCGGCGAATTAATGCAGGCCTACACTCACTTTGGGCCGATCACAGGCTGCGAGCTTCATTTGGCGGCTAGGACTACCAAAAATTCAGCAACTCAAGTGCGAAAACGAATTTGATAGTTGCATTCGGGCGCGCAAACAAGTTACGATAACGGGACGGCAGATACCCCTTTCTGCTAAGCCTTAGGTTGTTGATTCCCGCCTCAAAGTCCTGCTCGGTCGGATTGCATGGTGCGTCCTGCGCTGTTTCGATCCGACTCAATCTCATGGATTGAATGATATGCCAGTTCAGTTTGCCTCAACCGGTGCCAGCTCTCGTGCAGGCGCGGTGGTGGTCGCCGCTTTCTTATTGAGTAATTTGGCTTTCGTCGCGACTCCAACGCTCGCCGAAGATGTTCGCAAAGTTAGCTACGCGAAGGAGATCGAACCGCTGTTGCGTACGCACTGCCAAGGTTGCCACCAACCGGCGCGGCCGCAAGGCGAGTATGTGATGACCGACTTTGCAAAGTTGTTTGCCGGTGGCGAAACGGGCGATGCAGCTATTGTCCCCGGAAAGCCTGAAGCGAGTCATCTCATAAAGCAGATCGAAAAGGTCGATGGAAAAGCGGCCATGCCCAAGAAAGCCGCTCCGCTCGGCGATGCGGACGTGGAACTGATCAAACGCTGGATCGCTGAAGGTGCCGCAGACGATCGTCCCGCCAGCGAGTCGACTCAGTATACAACCGAACATCCACCGACTTATACTCGCCTGCCAGTCGTTACAGCAGTCGCGTTTTCACCCGATGGGAAATGGCTCGCAACCAGTGGCTTCCATGAAGTCCTACTGATTGACACGCAGACTTGGAAATTAGCCAAGCGTCTAGTGGGGCTGAGCGAACGGATCGAGTCGCTCAATTTTTCGCGCGACTCTGGTCGTTTAGCGGTCACCGGCGGCTCGCCGGGTCGCATGGGTGAAGTTCAAGTTTGGGATGTTGCCAATGGCGAACTGTTGCTTAGTCGCCAAGTCACCTTTGACAATATTTATGGCGGAGTTTTTTCGCCTGACGGAAAACTGATCGCCTTCGGCTGTGCTGACAAAACGGTGCGCGCGATCGACTCCACAACGGGTGAACAGAAACTGCATCAGGGAGCTCACGAAGACTGGGTGCGCGCCTGCGTATTCAACCCCAGCGGTACGCATCTGTTATCCGCGGGCCGTGACATGACCGTTAAGTTGACGGAAGTTGAAACGGAACGTTTCATCGATAACGTAACGTCGATCACGCCGGGGGCTCTTCGCGGCGGTATCAACTCTTTAGCCATGCATCCTACGCGAGACGAAGTGCTTGTGGGAGGTTCGGACGGAGCGCCCAAGATTTATCGCATCTTCCGCGAAACAAAACGGGTGATCGG
>JANPLP010000306.1:0-4049 GCA_031426595.1 Planctomycetia bacterium
ATCAGCCCTATTAGTCCCCATACGTTAACGATGCGTCCAGTCGTGGATGCGGCTAATCGGATTTTTGAGATGTGCGTCATTCAGGGTCACGAATCCGTATCCGCGCTAGCTGACGGCCGTGTCCATTTCAACCTAAATGAGGGTGATTGCTACCGTTTGGAAAAAGCCCCTGTTTCGTTCCAAATGATTGCGATTCCTGGCAAAACCGAATACTTAGCACTTCGCGAAAAACTAGGCTGGGGCGGAAATCCTCGCGAGAACAAACCCTAACCCACTTCCGAATTCAACTTCGAAAAACTTTCACGGCATGGAGGCCTGAGATATGTTCGCTCGTTCTACTGTTGCACGTTCCGCGCTGCTCTCCAGCGTTTTCATTGCAAATGCACTGCTCTTCAGCAACGCAATGGCTCAGTCGACATCCACGACGGTGCGCAAGTCAACGCCGTCGTCCGACGCCAAGCACTTATTGCAATACAAACTCCGCGCCGGTGAGTCGCTGTATAGCAAAGTCGTTCACTTTGCTGAGACTCGAACCAAAATGTCCGACCATGAGGAATCGAGTTCCTCGCGCACAACCAGCGAAAAAGTTTGGGAAGTCAAATCTGTCGATGCCAAAGGTGAGATGACATTTGAGTACCGCATTCTTTCAGTTGACCTAGCGCAAAAGGTCGGTGACAAAGATGAGTTCACCTACAATAGCCAGTCCGATTTAAAAGCCCCTGATATCTTTAAGAAGGTAGCGGAAACGGTCAACAAGTCGCTGGGCATGATCACCATCAATGCTCGTGGGCAGATCATCCATCGCGACAACGACACGAAAAGCCCTCAGTTGGGTATGGGTGAACTGACCATTCCATTGCCAGCGGAAGCGGTAGCAATCGGATCCGAGTGGAGCGTACCGCGCGAGATGCGAGTCAAGCTCGAGGATGGAGCCCAGAAGACGATTAAGGTCCGCGAACTGTACACGTTGGAAAAGGTCTCTGCAGGGGTCGCGACGATCCGCATTGAGTCGCAACCGCTAACCCCTGTGAACGATCCAGCCGTCGAATCGCAGTTGATTCAGCAGTTGAGCAAAGGGACGATCAAGTTCGATCTGGATCGAGGCCGTATGCTCAGCAAACAGCTCGACTGGAGCGAAGAGGCGATCGGTTTTCGAGGCGATGATACCTCGCTCAAGTACGACGCGCGGTTCACGGAAGAATTGCTAACCGAAGCGCCGAAGACAGCTTCGGGTCGTCCAAAATCGATCATCGAGTAGATCCTGGCTTTTGAACCAGGAACACACAGCCTGCCAATGCAAGACGCCCGGGAAAATCGGGCGTCTTGTTTTTTGCGCTGAGAAGCTCGACGGGCTGCACCGGTAGTTTAAGCCGGAATGGTTTCAAGTCGCAGCAGATCATCTGCTGATTCTCGAGAGCGGATCAATTTCGCTTCACCGTTTTCAATCATGACTTCAGGAGCGCGGTACTTGCTGTTGTAGTTGCTGGACATTGCGTAGCCGTAAGCACCAGCCACTTCGAGCACGACGAGATCGCCAACTTGAGCCGATGGCAACATGCGCTTAGCAACAAAGCCACCTTCTTCTTGAGTGAAGATGTCGCCCGATTCGCACAGCGGCCCACCGACCACTACAGCTCGTTCGGATTTGCTCGCCGACGGGTCACGGTGTGCTATTGAGATAGGGTGGTACGAACCATAGAGAATTGGACGCGCCAAATCGTTGAATCCAGCATCGAGCAAATAGAACGTGTTTTCCCCCATCTCTTTAACCGACCGAATCTCGGCAACCAAGAATCCGCTTTCAGCCGCGAGGTAGCGTCCGGGTTCGATCTCAAGTTCGATCGCATGACCAAACTTATCTTGCAGACGATTGCGAGTCGTGTTCCACAGTTGATAGTACTTGTCGAGATCCACGTACGATTGGTTCTTTTGATACGGTACAGGAAGACCGCCTCCGGCACTGATCGAGGTCACGGTACGGCCCACTTCGAGACACGCCTTTTCCATTGCACCACACACTTGAGCCAAGTGTTCGATGTCGGTACCGCTGCCGATGTGCATATGCATGCCTGATACGATCAATCCATAAATGTCTGCGCGTCGCAGGCAATCGACGATGCTTTCATGCCATATACCGTGCTTTGATTGAGGTCCGCCGGTGTTGGTTTTTTGGCTGTGCCCGTGACCAAATCCAGGATTGATGCGCAGCGAGATGTTGCGTCCCGGAGCACGTTGGCCCAATTGGCCGATCATGTCGGGCGAACCGACATTGCAATGGATATTATGTTCGACCACTAAATCCAGCGCTTCGCGGTCAAACACATCCGCGGTGTACACGATCCCTTTAGGATGCGAATTGGGGGTGTAGCCTGCTTTGAGCGCTCGCTTGATTTCGCCGGCGCTCACAGCGTCAACAACGACACCCGCTTTACGCATACGATCCAAAATTGCGATGTTCGAAAGCGCCTTCTGCGCATATCGAATGGCATCGAACGCGCTGAGGTCGGCGATGCGTTGCTGAATGATACTGAGATCGTAAACGTAGAGTGGCGTTCCGAACTGATTCGCGAGTTCAACGACGGAAAGGCCCGCGATGTATTCGCGAGTCGTAGCAAACGTGGTGGGACAGTGCATATTCGGTTAAGTTCCAAGAAACAAGTAAACGTGGTAGTTGATTCGTAAAGGCGCGATCGCGATTGGATCCGGACGCGTGGCTTAGTCGGTCTTCGCGCGCCGCTCACGGACTCGACGACTATAGGCTTCCATGAACTTTCGTTCAGCGGCGGTCAAACTCTCTTGTCCGTTTTGATGAATTTTCTCCAAAATGCGATCGGCTTCCACTTCGTCTTTGGAGGGTGCCGGTTCGATTTCTTCTGGGCGGTGAACTTTGAAGCCTCTCTGTTTCTGACGATAAGTCAACCGAGCTCGGTTGGTAAGATCTTCCATAAAGCTGAAGTTGAGATTGCCGAAAAAGTAGACCGCGGCAAAAGCGGCGCCGACTAAGTGAACGTCGTAGGCAACTGCGTCTCTGCCCCCCAACATATTGCTTATGATGATAATTACTCCCAGCACCCAAGCGGGCATCGGAATAATGCCCATCATTAACAATTCGGCTTTGGGGAAGTTAAAAACAAACAGCATGCAAACTGCTGTCACGGCGCCCGAAGCACCTAGCATCGGAGGGCCCCCACTCCACGTCCGAATGGTCCAGTACAGACCGCCAAGCAAAATCGCGACGAGGTAAAACCGCAAAAACTCCCATTTTCCATATCGGTCTTCGACGCTGCGCCCTAAAAAATAGAGCGAAAGCATGTTGAAGAGAATATGGAAGATGGTGAAGTTGCCGTCAGGTGTTCGGTTCGTATGGGCAAACCCGTAGCTCATCACCCGGTACCACTGGAGAGGTTGGTCGAGCACTTTGGGCTCGAGCAGGATCGCATCGGTGATCGCGGAACTGCGGTTGGTCAGAAGAAAGTTAGCGAGGAAGAGGGCAACGTTAATGAAGATCAGTATGCTGACCATCGAGCGATTGTCCCACGGAGCGACCGAAGGCAACCCTCCATCACGATAATAAGAACGGTCGTAGATTCCCATAGTTTCGAAGTTCCCGCAACAATTGGCCCAAGCACAGCAGCAATCGATCAGCTAGATCGTTTCCGGTGCAACTCGCGAGCCGACAGAAAATTCAGCTTAAGGTACCCGGCCGAGCGATTCTATTATTCCAGCACTGGCGTTGCTTGGGCAGGTGGGGCATTAGGCTAGATGGCTAGTTCCTGGGCTTGGAAGTTTAGAAAGCTGTCTCGCTATCACGGAACGCTCGTACGATTGACCTGCCGAAGCCAAGCACCTTCAACCCAGCTGAATCAAAACGGCGATGCGTCAGCTACGATCGCCGGGCGAACAGAGTGACTGTATCAAATCGTCAACCAGTTGCCGCAACTCCGGGAGCGCTTGATCCGGCGGCGCACAGTCGAGGTCATGAACATGCCAGTAAACAACTCGATCCCGCCATTGCGGGAAAAGCGTTGACATTAACGGGCGGTGTTCAG
>JANPLP010000307.1:0-4683 GCA_031426595.1 Planctomycetia bacterium
CGAACCGACGGGTGTGCTAATGATCAGGCCATCGCAACTGTAAGTAGAAGCCAATTCCCGATCCACGTAAAGATCGATCTGAAGCATCGAGTAGGGTGGCCCACCCAAAATCGCAGCCTCATTTAATGCTAGCACGTGGTCAGCTCCGTTTTGCAATTCTTGTTGCATCCCATCTCGCCACACTGAACATTTCAACATTACATGCGAATCAATACTGCAATGACCCGCACAAATGTCTGGCCAGATCTCTTCAAGCTGTTGTTCCTTGAGCGCAGCCAGAAACCCGAGCTTCCCCAAGTTGACCCCAATGACCGGCCGCTGCTTCAATCCCATGCGCCGCGCCGCAGACAATATGGAGCCGTCTCCACCTAGCACCACGACGAGATCCGCCGTCGACTGATCGAATTCATAAGTCTGATCGATATCGACAGCCAAGATGTCCGCGGACACGCTCAAGATCCGTTCGATGCGCCCCAACTCGACGCGAACTCGCGGACGGTTCACTGCCGCCAGTACTACCACTTGCGGTCGCCGCCGACCTTCAGCGATCCAAGCCATCACATCCGACATGTTTTTCACTCGCAGCATTTTTCGTAACGGAAGCAACTCGCCTTCGCGTCTTAATTCAATACTTAGGAACCAACAGAGCAATCTTCAAAGCTTCGCACAGTTTAGATCAACGCCCTGCACTCAACGAGTCGGTTTGATTAAGCCGGCTGTGCCAGTAACCATAGCTGAAATAAATCACTAGCCCGATGGCCAGCCATGCAAGGAAGCGGACCCAGTTATGGTGCCCCAGTCCGGCAATCAAATACAAGTTTGTGAGCACTCCAAAGACAGGAATCAGCGACCAGTTCCAAGCAAACGTTGCGACAGTCATGCAGGTAAGTGCCAAGTAGAACACAATGTAAGGAAGCTTTTCGTAAGTCAGATTAGAAAAGGCATTATGATTCTCAGGCAGGAAGAAACCATAGCTCGATTCTAACCAGCCCGCCATGGCGACGGTATAAAACGCCCAAGTTGCGAGCACGATCCAGCGACCACTCACGTAGGGAACTCGGAACGAAGTCTCTTCTCCAACATCACGCTTGTTGTCCAAAGTTAGTACACCGGCCGACACCAACATAAAAGCGAATAGAGTGCCAATGCTGCAAAGATCGGTCACCAGTTGTTGATTCAAGAACACGATTGGCAACGCGACTACCAAACCGGTAACCACTGTTGAAAACGCAGGTGTTTGATACTTGGGATGAATACTCGAAAACTTTTTGGGCAGTAATCCATCACGCGACATACTCATCCAGATCCGCGGTTGTCCGATCTGAAACACCAAAAAGACGCTGGTGATGGCGATGATCGCGCTCAAAGAAACCAACCCCGCCAACCAATCCAGATTGTATTTTTGAAAGACGAAGGCGAGCGGATCGGCGACGGCTAACTCAGAGTACGAAACCATGCCGGTTAACACCAAGGAAATAGCGACATACAGCACAGTGCAGACGATCAGAACTAGCACTGTGGCACGCGGTAAGTCACGTTGCGGATTCTTGCACTCCTCGGCAGTGGTCGAAATGGCATCGAAACCGATGAAAGCAAAGAACACCGCTGCGATACCTTGCAGCACTCCCGACACACCATTCGGAGCAAACGGAGACCAATTGGCTGGCTTGACATAAAACACTCCCACGGCGATCACCACTAACACCACCGCGACTTTTAAGATGACCATCGCGTTGCTCGCTCGTTTCGACTCACGGATGCCAATGTAGACCAAAGCGGTAACAAAGATGTTGATCGCCATGGCTGGCACATCAATGATGGTCTTCAATCCTCCGATCACGGGCGCCGCATCCCAGGTGGCAAGCAAGGTCGGATTCAAGCCCGCATCTTTGGCCTGTTGAACAATCGCAGTTGCTTCCAGCGCAGCCAACTGCTGTTCCTCCATCCCTCCCCGCTCACCGGCTTGTACTTCTCGAACAGCGGCCAGTAATCGCGTCAAATCGAACTGATCCGCAACTGCCGTGTAGGCTTCCATTGCCCGAGCACACGAGTAGTAATCGGTCTCAATCCAGTCAGGCAGATGGATGCTCAAGTTCTCCAGAAATGTCGAAAAGTACTCGGACCAAGAGAAAGCGATCGTACTGTTGCCGATCGAGTACTCCATCAGCAAGTCCCAACCGATGATCCAAGCAACCAATTCGCCAAAGGCTGCATACGAGTAGGTATAAGCGCTTCCACAAACTGGAATGCGAGCCGCAAATTCTGCGTAACACAGGGCTGAGAACAGGCAGGTAACAGCAGTGATTACAAACAGTACACTGACCGCTGGTCCCCCAGCAGCAGCGGCCGAACCGATGGTCGAGAAGATCCCCGCACCAATGATGGCGGCGATCCCAAAACAGACTAAGTCGAACAGTGTCAGATTCTTGACTAGCCGACCGCTCTCAGGTCCCAACTCGGCTTCTCGCAACTCGCGACGAATCGACTCGATATCCTTGCGACGAAAGAGCTTACCCCACATCAATCACCTACTTCCACTGAATTGATACCCACCGAAAAAAGCTCTGACATCATAACTGATCACCCGCAAGGATGCTTAGACGACTTATCAATGCGCCTCACTCCCGCACCCGTTCGACCAAACTTATGCAATACTGTTCCCCAACTGGTCAAGGCGGCAATGTGACGAAAGTAGCTAACGATGAGTGATGAAGCGATAACATACGACCCTTACGCCCTTCCACCGGCGGATATTCAAGAGCCACCGGCGACTCTTTGGGCGGCTCTGCGCAAGATCGGACCGGGCATTGTTTTAGCCGGAACGATCATCGGTTCAGGCGAATTGTTGCTCACTACGGGATTGGGTGCGAAGCATGGATTTATTTTTCTGTGGCTGATTCTGTTCAGCTGCGTGATCAAGGTCTTCGTCCAAGTCGAACTTGGTCGGTACGCCATTTCCTCAGGCAAGCCGACCCTCGGCGCACTGCAGGACATCCGTATCCTCGGCATCCCCGGAACCTGGTTGCTATGGTGGTGGTTCATCATGCTGGTGTGCACTGTTTTTCAACTTGGCGGCATGACCGGTTCGATCGGCCAAGCTCTGAATCTGGCCTTTCCACAGTTCGCTGACGGCTGCGCAGTGATCGCGGGCAGTATTTCAACCGGCGCTGCCGACTACTTTCACGAGCGACGGGAATTCCCCTGGGCGATTGTAATCTGCTTGGTTACGGTCGCGCTCATCTATCGAGGAAGCTACCGTCGCATCGAATGGCTGACAACTGTCATCGTGGTCAGTGTGACCTTGATCACTGTTATTGCTGCCGCCTCGCTGGGTGCGACCGAGTACCCAGTCCGCTGGGAGGCGGTTAGGGAGGGCTTCGCATTCCGCATTCCACCGGCTGGCATCGCGGACGCGTTCGCCGTGTTCGGTATCACTGGCGTCGGCGCGACCGAGTTGTTTTATTATCCCTACTGGTGCCTCGAAAAAGGTTACGCGAGGTTTGTAGGATACGCAGATGGGTCCGCCGAATGGGAACGCCGCGCAAAGGGGTGGATCCGAGTCATGTACCTCGATGCTTGGGTCAGCATGGTTGTCTTTACGATATCGACCGTCGCATTTTATATGATGGGCGCCGCAGTTCTCCATCCCCAAGCTCTTGTTCCTAAAGGTGCCGCTTTAATCGACACGCTGTCGCAAATGTATGTCGCTCCCTTCGGTCAGTGGGCACGGGTTGCATTTCTCATCGGGGCTGGTGCAGTTCTCTTTAAAACACTCTATCTATCCTGTGCTGGTAACAGCCGACTGACGGTCGATTTTTTGAATCTAGTCGGCTTCACCAAAGTCACCACACCGGAAGCTCGCGCGCGGATGGTCCAGCGTTTCTGCTTGATCTTTCCCGCGCTTGCGTTGGCGTTTTACATCTTCGCTCGCGATCCCCAGGCGATGGTAAAGATAGGCGGCATCGCGCAAGCCGCCACCCTACCCATGATTGCTTTTGCCACCGTCTACTTCCGCTATCGTCGCGTCGACAGCAGACTCCAACCAAAGTGGATTGTAGACGTGCTGCTCTGGGTCGCCGTTGTCTCGATCACCATCGTGGCCACTTACTCGGTGACCGATTTGATCTCACAACTTTTTTGATCACTTTGCCGCTTTGCGCATTCCGCCCGTGTCTAACGGAAATACCTACTGGAGTCCCCTCTTGGTTTTCCACGATGGAATCGGCTTTCTTAACGTTCCGCGAGGAAAAGGCGGGACGTCTGCTGACGTTACAGATGGGCTTAGTAACACCTTGTTGCTCTGGGAGAGTATGGCTGGTTCGAGTGCGACTCGCAACGCTGAGGGAGTTACACGCTTGTGCAGATCGGTGCAGGCAACGTTCGAACTGGATTTGTGACTCGAGGGCGACAAATAATTGAAGTTGGAACTGCAGAGGTCTTTCGCGGATACTGCCATGGATGGGCAGGATTCAGAGTTGGCTATGGTCGAGTTGGTGAACACTCGCCCATCAATATTGATAATGGTGTTGGAAGACCATTCGCATTGCATCCGGGAACCTGTAACTTTGCATTTTGTGATGGTTCCGTGAAGAGCATAGCACAGTCGTTAAGTAATTCTACATTTTGCGAATTAGTATCAATCGCTGGTGGTGAATCAGTCGTCTCTCCTTAACTTTGTCATCG
>JANPLP010000308.1:0-2438 GCA_031426595.1 Planctomycetia bacterium
AAGAGATGATCGTAGCAGCCGTTCGCTCCCTAATGGAACGCCGCCGCGATATGGCTCGCCAAGTCATTGATCGCGATTCAGAGATTGACACCATCGAAGTCCGCATCGAAGAAGAATGCCTCAAGATGCTTGCATTGCACCAACCGGTGGCGACAGATCTAAGGCGACTGACAACGATGATGAAAATCAATAACGACTTAGAGCGTATGGCGGATTTGGCATGCAACGTGGCCGAGCGAGCCTACAACTTGACGGACGTACCCGAATTTCCGATTCCAGTATTGATCGGCGAAATGGTAGAACTGACGACCGCAATGGTTCGCGACGGCTTGAACGCATTCGTAAATTTAAACGTCGACTTGGCATATCAAGTGATTGGACGAGACGACGCGGTCGATGCCCTCAACGTACGAGTCATCAACCAGTTGTCTGCGATCATGCAAGAGAAACCTGCGTGGGTACCAGCCGCCCTACACTGCTTCTCAGCCGCCCGGCACCTGGAGCGGATTGCGGATCACGCTACCAATGTTGCTGAAGATGTTGTCTATATGGTTGGTGGCGTAATTGTTCGCCACCGACATTTGCCGCCACAAACAACAGGCTGACGCTTGTGATAACAACGCCTCAAGATGTAGCTAATGAGACTATGGTAAAACCCCGAGTATTGATTGTGGAGGATGATCGAGCTCTCTCTGACATCCTCTTTTACAATCTACAAAAGGAAGGTTTTAACACCTTTCGCGCCTTCGACGGACGCGAAGCCCTCGAACAGGCCCGTCTCAAAGAACCGGATATCATCATACTTGACGTCATGCTTCCCGGTGTCGATGGCATCGAAGTCTGTCGCCAGATTCGCAAAAACTCCGCCACGAGTGCCGCCGGCATTTTAATGCTGACCGCCAAGACCGAAGAGGTTGACCAGTTAGTAGGTTTCTCTGCCGGTGCGGATGACTACGTTATCAAGCCCTACAGTATGCGAGTACTACTTGAACGGGTTCGAGCTCTCCATCGGCGACGATTGGCAAACGAAGCTGACGAACCGAAAGATGACGTCATCCAGCACTCAGGCGTTCGAGTTGACATTCGGCGACACCAAGCATTTTTGAACGATGCTCCCCTCGAATTGACTCGCAGCGAATTTCGCTTGCTTCAAACACTGATCACTCAACCCGGCCGCGCATTCGATCGCAGCGAGCTGATCGAGAACGCACTCGGCGAAGACACCCTAGTGCTTGAGCGCACCATCGACGTCCACATCCGCGCTATCCGCCGCAAACTCGGCGACTTGGCTGATTTAATCGAAACCGTTCGCGGAGTCGGCTACCGCTTCCGTGAACACGCCACCGAAGCCTAGCTCAATTAGTAGGCCGTAACAAGCAACGCGCCGTTACGGCAACAGCAACCCATTCCACCCCAATCCAACATCTTTTTGCTTGAACGAAATTCTATGAATCAAGTAGGCCGTAACAAGCAACGCGCCGTTACGGCAACCACAACCCATTCCACCCCAATCCAACATCTTTTGCTTGAACGAAATTCTGTGAACCAAGTAGGCCGTAACAAGCAACGCGCTGTTACGGCAACGACAATTCATTTGAACGTCATCTCTCTGGCACACACTCTGGCACCAAAGACGCCGCGCTCAACTAGTGATCCGCCTTGGGGTCACGATCATGATGATGTTGATCGATGTGCACATGTAAGCTGGGCTTCGCCGTAAACAATCGCTCCCACGCCGCGTCGCTCAAGTGACAATCGTCAATGTACAGTGACGAAAGCATATGTGCCTCAGCCAGTCGATCAAGGGCAACATCCGTAAACTTGGGTGCAATCAAATGTAGCGATCGCATCGACGGAAAACTCGCGAGAACGCCAGCCGCCCCATCATCAAACTGCAAGCCGCTCACCCGCAGTTGGCTGAGCTTCGGAAAAGTGGCTAAGTGCTCAAGTCCAGCAGTGGTCAGTTTCGCTTGCGGTAGATTGAGAATTCGCAGTTGCGGCAACTTATTCGCCTGCAGCTTCAAGATGCCGGCGTCGCTAATGGGACTTCCTCGCAACCGTAAATGCTCGAGGGCCGTTAACTGCGCGATCCATTCCAGCGACGTGTCATCCACCACCCCCGCATCCAATTGCAACTCGAGCAGCACACCGCTAACTTCACCGAGTTGCCGCAACTGCTCCGCGCCGATTGAACTCTGCGTCAACTTAATTGCTATGGATTCTCCGGCAACTACTTTTTCAAACTGTTCTTTAAAAGCAAGCTCCGAGACCAGCGATGGAACAACGTGATCTCCGGACACCTGTTCCTCTGTTCGAAGCGTTGTCGAAGTTGACTCACTTTCATGCATGCTTGAAGGACTGCCACATCCAAGCAGGCAAGCTATTACACAAATAACGAAACTCCAGTTACTCATCCGCCACATTGACGAAGACTTTCA
>JANPLP010000309.1:0-1619 GCA_031426595.1 Planctomycetia bacterium
CATTGTCCCGAACGAACAAACGGACGGGACAATGGTCCCATCCTACGGTAAGACGGCAGTGTTTCCGAGCGAATGATTCGAAAACTCATAAAATCGAACATCGCTTTTTAGGTAGTTTTCAAGCCGCCGCTCGCTTAACAGTTATCCAAACTGGTGGGGATGTTATTTCGTTTCTATTTTGGCCGGCATTCTGAGTAAAGGCGGCACAGACAACAATTTTAAGTTTTAAAAAACATCGGATGCGATTTGCATCGTGTGGTTTTCGACCTACTTTTCACTTGGAAGCTTACCATGCCCTTGCGAGCAACAGCCGCAGAACAGTGAGAAGATATGACAAAGCGACGGCTCCAAAAGTATGTCGATACCGAAGTGCAATCCAGCCTTTTGCTGCGCTTGTGTGTGCATTGGTCGCTGTTCATAGTAGCGAATGTTTTTGCGATGCTTTTTTGGGCTGGTTTCATGGAAACACCTTGGGAGTCGTGGGACGCGACTTGGTCGTTGACTTGGCAGCGGGTTGCGCCGTTTGCGTTGATGTCGACGGTGCTTGCTCCGGTTTTCATTTGGGATGCAGTCAAGCTCTCGAATCGATTTGCGGGGCCGGTGGTCCGGGTTCGTCGAGTCCTAGCGGAATATGCTGATGGCCGAGATTTCAAGGCTGTCGAATTTCGGGAGGGGGACTTTTGGAAGCCGCTGGCAACCGATTTGAATCGAGCCTTCACTCGTAAGACTGCATCGGAGCCGATCCCTGGCGGGGATAAGAGTTAGAGCAATCGACCTGAGTTGATCGTCACAAACAAAAACCTAGGACTGTAACGAAGCGTTCAAATAGTACGATGTTGTTTCAAAAGTGCCAACGACAGAACCGCAAAATACAACGCACCGCTGCTGCGCTGGTGGAGTTCGCTGTGTGCTTGCCATTGCTCATGGTATTTATACTGGGCAGTATGGAGGCGACGAGTGCAATTTTTGTTAGGCAGGCGCTGACCACGAGCGCTTACGAAGGGATCCGAGAAGCGATACGGATCAACGGCACGACGGCCAGTGCAAACAGCCGTGCGCAAGGGATCCTGACCGCTAGGCAGATTCGCGGTTCCACGATTGTCTTTACGCCCGCGGACGTCCAGTCTGCACCCAGAGGAAGTCGCATTATTGTTGAGGTGAGCGCCCCTTACCGATTGAATAGTCCGTTTTTTGGAAATGTCATCGCAGATCGAACCACCACCGTTCGGACCGTTATGGTTAAGGAGTAGAAACAAGATGAATCGAATCGCAAGAATACCAGAGGGCTGGATGCCATCGAACACGGCGCGGAACCGCAAGCGGGCCAAGCAGCGTGTTGGTGCGATGTTGCCTTTGATATGCATCATGTTCGTGGCCTTTTTGGTCACGGTCATTTTCTCGGTCGACGTAGCTTATATGCAATTGGTAAAGTCGGAACTTCGCACTGCGACGGACGCCGCTTCCAAAGCGGCTGCCGAAACGCTTTCGAAAACGCAAAACATCAATGCGGCCATTGCGCAGGGGAAGGCCATTGCGATGGAGAACAAGGTTGCCAATCGAGGTCTGCAATTGCAGGACAGCGATTTCGTGTTTGGCCGATCGGAGTTGAACGGAGCGGG
>JANPLP010000310.1:0-30073 GCA_031426595.1 Planctomycetia bacterium
GCCACCACGGCAATGGCTGCGATACTGGTGAAAAGTCTTTTCATTGTGATTTTTCTCCTGTGGTGGTTTGTTTGATCTGGTTGATGCATGTTGCTACCTTGAGCCCCTTATCCTATCCGGATCACCTCCTCGCCGAGACGTAGGAGGGTGTGTTTTGTCGCGGTTTGCTTGCGTTTTTTCGTTCACGAGGAAATGCTGGAATTGCGCTGTAGTATTATAAAACCCGTAAAAAAGGCTGACGGCTCGCAAGGAATACGCCTGGACTGGGTTTCACGGATTGGCCTGGCCAAACACCGACCATCGACACGCTTGCTGCCGTGTATTGGCGGGCTGACAGCCTGCACTGCGAGAATGAATTTCTATCAAGCCAATCCGAATCATTTCATGCTATAGTCATAGTTGTGCTTGGCATCCGCTGGACAACAATGCATCGGCTTCGGAGCGGTGGCGAACCGGTATTTGCCTTTACCTGTAATTTCTTTCGGCAGAATGCGATTTGATGAATCATGAATTCCGAGCCACTCCCACATCCAGCTCTTACTCCGGACCAGTGGAAGAACTTGGTCCATGCAGCGCAGGACAAGGTTCGGCTCTCCGAGTTGTTCGATCAGAATCGAGATCGCCTAAAGCGCATCGTTCACGCTTCCATGGATCACCGAATGCAAAGCCGGATCGACGCATCGGATGTTCTTCAAGAAACCTTCTTGGAGGCATTTGTGAGGTTTCAGGAGTATCTGGCTAAACCGGACGTTTCTGTATTTGTATGGCTTAGGTTCTTAGCCAAGCAGCGTTTGATGACGATGCACCGTCGTCATATCACGGCACTTTCTCGCGATTTGAGGCGAGACGTTTCATTACAACATTTCGAAGCGAACCAGGGCTCAATGGCGATGGCTGCGGCGCAGTTGGCAGCTCGCATAACGACCGCTAGCGGCGTTCTAGCTCGCAAAGAGCTGCGTATGAATGTGCAAGCCGCGCTCGAGAAAGTGGATGACAAGAGTCGAGAAATCCTGCTCTTAAGGCATTTCGAACAACTGTCCAATGCGGAATCGGCAGAGGTTTTGCAAGTTTCGCCGACGGCTGCGAGTAATAGATACATACGCGCTCTTGAGCGATTGAAGATGATCCTTGGCGCCGACCTTGAGATAGGAATGTGATGCAGACCCTATCCGATTCCGATTCGAATATCGACATTCCGGAAGCTTTGGGAACGATCGCCGAGGAGTTTTTGAGTCGCCACCGTCAAGGAGACAAGCCAGACATTGACGAGTTCTGCCAGCGGTATCCGGAGATAGCCGATCGAATTCGTGATCTGTTTCCAACCTTGCTCATGGTCGAACAGATCGGTGACGTGTCGGACTCTCAGTCGGTACAGTTTGGCGGTTCGCCGCTTGCAACGAATTGCCCAGAGCGTATTGGGGACTTCAGGATCGTTCGCGAGATTGGCCGTGGAGGGATGGGAATTGTCTACGAAGCCGAACAGCAGTCGTTGGTCCGGCGCGTTGCGTTGAAGGTTTTACCGACGAGCGCAAGTCTTTCTCCGGCAACGATCGAACGATTTCGACGCGAGTCTCGCGCGGCGGCCAAATTGCATCACTCGAACATTGTGCCCGTCTTTGGGGTGGGGGAAGATGGCGGCATACACTACTACGTCATGCAGTACATTGAGGGAGTGGGGCTTGATCAGGTGCTTGGTCAATTGGCGAGATCGGATCGATCGAATCTTTTGCTGGGGGCGCAACCTTCGATCTCGGCATCAGCCACCACTGAGTTTCCGGGATCTGGTTTGGTTCGGGAGGACCATCTCTACTGGCATCGAGTCGCATTCATCGGAATGCAACTGGCAAACGCATTGCACTTTGCACATTCTCAAGGTGTGTTGCATCGCGATGTGAAGCCAGCCAATGTTTTATTGGATTCTCAAGGTACCGTTTGGCTTACCGATTTTGGACTAGCGCATGCGGTGGATGATTCAAACATCACCCGAAGCGGTGACATCGTTGGGACATTGCGATATCTGGCACCGGAACGACTCCGGGGAGAATGTAGCCGACAAAGTGATTTGTATGGACTTGGGATCACCTTGTACGAGCTGTTGTCATTCGTACCAGCCTTTGGGGACACGGATCGCGCAAGCCTTCTGCGACAGGTCGTTCAGCAAGAACCCAAGCGACTTCGATCGATCAATCGCAGCATCCCTCGCGATCTGGAAACGATCGTCATGAAGGCGATGGAAAAAGAGGCGTCGCGACGGTACGCTACCGGAGAAGAACTTGCCGAAGACCTGTCTCGATTTCTCTGCGATCGTCCGATTCAAGCCCGTCGCGCAATTTTGATTGAACAGGTTTGGCGATGGTGTAGACGAAATCCTACGATAGCCGCATTGGGAGCGACTGTCGGATTGCTCTTTTTGGTCCTGATGATTGCATGGGGAATGTTCAGTTGGGTACAAAGCGATCGAGATAGAGCGAGATCGGCTGAACGGTTGGCAATCGACGCTCGGCTCGCAGCCAACCGTGAAGAAGGCATTGCGGAGGCGCGCTCCCATTTGGCGCAAGCAATCGGGTATCGCTACAGTACGGAACCTGGGCATAAAACCAAAGGGCTCGGCGAAATCGAACAAGCGATCGCTTTGGATCCGCCGGATGGAATCAAATTCAAACTGCGGAACGAAGCTATCGCGGCTTTGGCCCAAACCGACATCAAGTTCGGGCGAAAATGGACGATCACGAATGAAAGCTTGAATGGAATTGCACTCGATCAGCGACTGGAAAGAATTGCCCATTGGGATTCGACCGGCTCGATCACCATTCGAAGCTTGGTCGGCGATGTCAATGTTGCGAACATCCAACCTACGATTCCAAACGTTAATGCAGCGACCTTTAGCAAGCAGGGAAACTTTGTATTGCTAACTGACAACATCCAGGGCGGTGAAATAGAAGTTTGGAATGTGGAACGCTCGGAAAAAGTGGTAGGCCCTTTAGCAGGTTGCTGGGCATTTGATATGGACGCCGAAGAGAAAACGTTAGCTGTCAGCACAGATGATTCACACGTCCACTTCTATAGCCTCGCTACAGGAACTGAGACGCGTAAAATTCGGATGAGTGGATTACCCATAGCCATATCCTACAGTGGGGAGGGCAAGAATCTAGCTTTGGTTTTGCGCAACAGTCCTAGTCGCGTCAAGATTTTTGATGTCAATTTGGATCGCATGTCTATGGAGATAGAAGTCGAGGGCTCGATACGGCACTGCAATTGGCATCCCGACGGCGATCGAATCGCTCTTTCTTGTTCCCGGCCGGAAACGCTAGAAATTTGGCAAGTTTCTTCTCGTACCAAGCTTTCCTCCATGGTAGGACACAGTCAAGAGGTTGGAGCTTCAGCGTTTAACAAACGTGGTTCTATTGTATCTAGCGGTTCTTGGGACGGAACGCTGCGTGTTTGGGACACAATCACGGGTGATAGTATCGCAGTTTTTACGAAAAGTGGTTACGTTCAGAGAGGGCATGAGAGCGTTGTAGCGATTCGGCAATTGGAAGGTAGTATTTCGGCTGTCGAGATCAACTATCCCGAAGGCTTTCAACGATTGACCAATGGCAACGCAAGCAAGATTTCAAGATACACGTGTGGGGACATCAGTGACGACGGGCGTATGTTGATAGCAGGAACTTACGACGGACTCGAGATTTGGGATCTTGCAGAACACCGGAAATTGGCCTCGACTGAGTGCCGTTCGAGAACCAACTCACTCATGGTCAATTGGACAGATCGCCAGCTAATCACGGTCGGTGAAAATGTTGGTTTGCACCGTTGGCCGATTGAGGAAATCGAAACGGGGTGGCGTGTTGGAGGTCCAACCGTGGTGGATAGCGGCTCGATGAATGCAACCAACTCAAGCGTAACACCGAATGGTAACTGGCTGGCGATTATCGATGGTACGAACGCGAGAGTGCTGTCGCCCCATGGAACGCTCGTTCGCGAAATCCCACTGCCAGTCAATCACACCGATGTCCGATTGAGTCCCGATGGTAAAATCATGTCTACCTTTGGTTGGTTTAGCAAAACAGCCTGCATCTGGGATGTTCATACAGGCCAACTGATGAAGCAGTTCGAGGGGATATATGCGACTTACAATTTTTCCCCCGATTCAAAACAGTTGATTTGTAGCCGCCCGACCGACTATACCTTTCTTAAGGTGCAAGACTGGAGTGTGGTCCGTCGAATTGAGCGTCACGACTGTAGCTATGCAAGCAACGTTGCCTATTCGCCCAGAGGTGATTTGATCGCATTGGAGTTGACTTGGGGCGTACTGCATTTGCTACGCACCGATACGTTCCAAACAGTGGCTCTGCTTGATAGCCCAAAGCGAAATCGACCAACCCAATTCAAGTTCGCTTGTAACGGGGATCGTTTGATTGCGTTTCATCACCTGGCGGGCGAAGTCCATATTTGGAAAATCGATGAATTGCGAGAACGCTTGGCATCGATGCATTTGGACTGGGATGACGTCGACCGGTCTTCCATTGCGAAGAGCGATAGAGCACCAGCAAGCCCGAGTCGGATCGATTTCAGCTTACTTGACTCCAATCCCGTCGACTTGCCAAAGAAGGCTCATCGACTAATTGAGGAAGCGGAGCGAGAGCTAGCAAACTCCCCTAGTTCGTCCATCTGGATCAACGAACTCGCTTGGAGACTTGTGATCAGTCCGGCGGAATTTCGAGATCCCATTCGAGCGGTTGAGCTGATGGAGACTTTGCAAAAATCGGAGTCCCTTGACGCTAACAGTCGCAATACGCTGGCAGTCGCTTACTTTCGCGTGGGTAGATTTGCGGACGCTATTTCTCAATTGGGAGTCAACCTGGATGAACAGAAGGATGACTCGCTGAGTCTCGATCTCTACGTTCTAGCGATGTGCTATTGGCAACTGGACCAGCACGATCGAGCCAAAGAAACGCTGGAATGGGCCAACCGCATGTTCCGGCTGAAGCCGCCCGCAGATACGGCATCATTAGAAGAGCTCCAGGCCTTACGGATTGAGGCGATCCACATGATCAAGGGAAGCTAAGTGTTCGACCTGTATCTTTAAATAATCGGGAGTTGCTGGGCCTGAGGCGATAGCCGATTTCTGGTGGTTTGGCTCGGCTAGCGCGACAGGATCAATGGATTGCATAGGCAAATTCAGGTTAAATCGTACAGGCCTGAAGAATTCCCAAAATATTATGTGGATGATTTCCTAGCCTCCGCAGTATTGCACCGGAGGCTGTCTCGAAACGCCTCTGCACGCAGGATTCGTGCCACTTTTTGAAACCCAGGACGGGATTCCTCTTGAATTTCAGTTCCATCATGGTTGCGAACCATCACAAGCGGAAACGCGTTCGTCACGTCCAAAGAACGCAAGGGGCCCGCAGACGCTGGCTACGCATCGAGCTACTTGAAGATCGGCGACTTCTTGCGATCGACCAAATCCCTTGGATCGAGCAAGGCCCTCACACGATCTTCAAGTCCGAAAATGTTCAGACTGCGAATTCTGCGGATCCACTTGGAGGCAATCGCGCCAGCGGTGCGATCAACGCAGTCGTTCCCCATCCGCTTGACAACAACACCATCTTTGTCGGCTCTGTCAACGGCGGAGTTTGGAAGACGAGCAACGCAATTTTCTTTCCCGCCCAAAATCTCAGTGGGCCGAACTGGGTCAACTTAACCCCTGATGAAGCCAGCCTTTCGATCATGGACCTGGAGCTAGATCCGCTCGGCCCACTTGCGTCTGGCCAAGAAGTTCTCGTTGCAGGTCTAGGCCGAAGCAGTTCCTTTGCAAAGCAAGGTGGGCAACGCTTCGGATTGCTCAGGACAACCAATGGCGGTACATCGTGGCAATCACTCAATGGGAACGGTACTTTGCTCGGTGCGCAAATCAGCGCAGTTGCCCCGTTAGGAGACATTGTATTGGTGGGCGTCGACGACCACGACGTGCAAGGTGCCGGATTCTTTGATCGAGTCGGGATGTTCCGAACATCGGTTTCGAATCCCACTGCATCGTCACAGGTACTTGCCTCTGCCTTCTCAGCATCTGGCACACCGTTATCTCGAGTGGGACGTGTCCTCGATCTTGTTCGAGATCCGCTCAACCTTAGCGTTTTGTATGCGGCTTTGCCGGATGCGACAACGGGTGCTGGTGCGGCAGCTCAATCGGTTCGAGGTATCTACAAATCTGCTGACGGCGGCACTTCGTGGGCTCGAATCAGCGATTCCCAAGTGCACAATGTGCTGGATGGATTTCTCCCCAACTCGTCCGCTCCGCCAAAAACAAATCGTGTTCGGATCAGCATCAGCCGCGCATTGCAAAGCAACGTCGTTCAAGATGCCGTGTATGTAGGCATTGTCAACGAGAATAAGCTAAGCGGTTTGTTCCGATTGGATGGCATCACAACGAATTGGCGGTCATTGCCGTTACCTCCAGTGCATGAAGGGGGGCAATCTGGACTTCACTTCTCGTTGGCCGCGGACCCCAAGAATGCCAACATCCTCATCGTCGGGGGGGACATCGTAAAGAGCACAGGCATCGCCAATATTGTCCGCATGGACGTATCTACCAATCCTGTGAGCATTCTATCGCTAACCGACCCGCAAGATGCTCCTCATCCGGACAGTCGAGGCTTGGCATTCGATGCGAACGGCGGTCTGCTCGAAGTCGACGATGGCGGCATCTTTCGCTTGGCCCAAGTGACTCCGGAAGGTGTGTGGGATTCGTTGAATTCGTCACTTGGAATCACCGAAGTCATCACAGCAGCTTGGGACTCAAACTTTGATCGGATCTTGTTAGGAACTCAGGACAATGGTTCTAACATGCAGACCGATGGCAAATCGTTTCAGCAATTGCGAGGCGGCGATGGCATGCAAGTCCATATCACGGACTCGCAACCGGGTGTCTCTGAACTGTACTTCAGTCGAGACTTCTTGCGCGACATGTCGCGTCGTGTGGATATCGATGCTCGACTCAATGGAACGGCGCAATCCAGTCAGACATTAGTTGGCTTAAACCTCCGAGCGCAGGATGGCTCGTCGCTCGGTACGAAATTGACTCCTCGTCCTCGAGCCGAGGAAGGCGGTTTCGATCCGACGATGCTATTTCGACCGGCTGTGGCCATTAACGCGGTCGACCCGGCGCGGATGGTGATCGCATCCGAGTTCCTTTACGAGTCGAAGAACCGTGGTGAAACAGTGACTTTCATCGGGACCGTGAACACAGCCAACACAGACGGGATCGACAACGATTCTGACGGACAAAAAGATGAGGGTGGCGAGTTTTCGCCCTCGGTGTTATCTGCCATCGAAGGCAAAGGCGTTAATTCCTCTCCAGTCTTTGCGATTGCAGCGGGCGGAGTTGTGGCGGGCCAGAAGGTCCCCGAACTGCTCTACTTGGGTTTTCGGTCCGGCGAAGTTTTCGTGCGCAAGCCTGGACAGTCGGTACCCGTGCGGACTACCAAGTCCCTGGCTTCCGAACCGGGCACTGGCCCTATACAAGACATCATCCTCGACCCAACGAATGGACTCATCGCGTACGTCGTAACCCGTACGGATGTCTTTCGAACACAAACGGGTGGCGACGAGTGGGAACGGATTACAGGTTCGATGTCCAATCTCGTAGCGAACAACACGAGTATCGAACTCATCAAGTCACCTAGCGCCCCAGACATTCTGATGGTAGGTACTTCGAAAGGAGTCTTTTTTACATTGATCGATTCCGCAGGAGATATCGCAGTCGAACTTGGAAACTTTCCAATTTGGTCGCGTGCAGGCGTGGGGCTGCCCAACGTATCGATCCAAGACCTGAATTATGACGTGGAGGACGATGTTCTCGTAGCATCGACTCTAGGACGCGGAACATGGACGCTACTAAGTCTACAGGACCAATTAAAGTTCCAGCGGACCCACACCGGCGATGTCGCCACGGTCTTCCTGCCGGGGAGTTCGGCGCTCCCGTTCGCCATCGAACGCATCGATGTCATTCCAAGCTCCGGTATCGTTCAAATCCTCTCGATTGAGAAGCATCCGCTACGTGGCGATCTCCATCTGCGACACAATGGACAAGTCGTGGGTGAAATCCTTTTGTCCGACCGCATTACCAATCGGCCGTTTTCAAAAACAGGCATGTTCGCGATTGCGATGAATGCGTCGAGCGATGCGTTATCGGTCGATGCCGATCCCGGTCAACGTGGCTTTCAAGGTGTCGTTCGATTCCATTATCGCAATGGAAATGAGCAACTGTTCTTCGATCTGCAAGTTCAGCCCGGCTTCTCGGTCGTCGAGTTCCCTCCTGTCTCGACTGTTTTTCGCGCCATGCAACTGCAGCAACGCCTGAACTTTCAAGGTGCCAGCGACTTTTCTGGCAATAGGCTAGTAGTGGATGGGATAGTCGGGCCTCTCACCGAAGAGGCCACTCGCAACTTCAAGGCGCGACCGTCGGGCGTCACGGCGGGCGTCACTCCTGTCGTGGACAATGCAACCTCATTCAAGCTCAACCAGAATCCGCAAGGCTCGTTGACATTGACGTCGGGGTTGCAAACTCAAATTCATTCGACATTCGATGCACTGGCCGATCGATTGGGATCGATCGATTCGTTTGGTCCGCTGAATGCCCCTCTGCCGTTTGTTGGTTCCACCAATCTGGAAACCATCGCTGGTGATCAGCTCAAGGCGATTACGGTTGGCAATACGCTTTCACCAGGCTTCCGAATCGGCAATCAAGTCATCCTGCCGGTTTCGAACTATCTGCTGCTAGACGAGTCGCCGACAGCCGCTGAGTTTTTGGATTTTATTAAAGAGTCGCCCGATGCGTCTGGCTTTACGAATGTCCAATTTGAGTTGTTGCCAAACGAGTTGCGCGTCAACGTTGCGTTCAACCAACAGGTTACCACGACCCACAAACTAGACCTCGGTTCCAATGCCCTCATGGCTGGCATTCGACTCGATGATCCCCCAACGATATCGCTCACCACGCGATTCCTAACGGGGCTTCGAATCGGCTTCGATTTCTCAAAACCAGATCCAAAAGATGCCGCCTATTTTCAAATTGAGTCATTGATCATTGATGTCGATGCCAATGCTCAACCAACGATTAGCCCTCGGGGTGGATTTTTGAGTTTGAACCCGAGTGCATCGGAGTTCGAAATCGATGGCGTTATCCAAGTTTTCTCAGTGGATGGCGCAAGCACCAACGCGAAAGTGTCCTTAAGCGATCTGCTAGAGACACCCACGGCCAACGTATTCGCGACGAACTCCAACGGTACGGCTAACGGAACGATCGACCTCACCACCACGATCTTGGGAAGCAATTTTCTGGGGGTGGTGGGGTTAGGTGGACCTGGTAATCTGTTCACGAGCCAATCCCCGACGGTGGATTTGTCGGGCGTTTCTGCGCTGCGAGCGCTCATGGAATTGGATGCATCGCAGGTCAACGCGGCCATTTCGCAACTGGGTACATTCCTGCAGGGACTACGTTCGTCGGATGTCTTAGATGACCGCATTCATTTCACAGCCAATACACAACTCGGTGAAGTGATCGATCCAGCGTCAGTCTTGAACGAAAGAGTGCGAGACCTGTTTGTCGACAAGGAAGGGCAGCCCGGAGTCAAGACGCTGCAGCAGCTTACGACGCGACTTGGTTCCTCGCTCAACGGTGGCAGTTTCAACACGACGACTCAGCAATTGGCTCTCAATTTCAAACTGACGGGCAATTCGCCTACTCGCAAAGTGAGGCTTGGATTTCACGAGGGGCTCGGTGATTTGCAAAACATGACTACGATGAGCGATGCCGATGTCCGTGGCAATGCTACGCTCGAGTTCACTCTGACCTTCGATCTAGGTCAGCCGATAGGAGGCGGTGCTACCTTCACAAGTGCCACCCCCCTCGCAACATTGAACGCGGGCAAAGGGATTCAGGGAATTGGCAATGACAGCAAGGCCGATCTCAAGATCACGCTGAGCAGCGGCGCCCATTTCGAAGTCATGTTAGATGGTTCCGTTACGTTAGGAAACGTGATTGACAAGATTCGCAATGCGGTACCAGCATCGATCGGAACCGCGGGCTTCGAAGTGCGTATCGAACGCGATCACTTGATAGCCATCGATAAAACCAAGGGAGATTCCGGTAGCTTTTCGATCAAAGGTCTCAATGGGTCGCTTGCCGGATTGGGAAGTGTTGGGCTTGGCATTCTGGCCTCTGTCGACACACCGAACGATAACGGTCTGTTCGTGATCGAAGGCTTACCACTGCATGGAGATACCTTAACCAACCATACCTTCCTCGTCGTCAATGGATCCAACGTTCCTAAAATCTCCGGCGAAGTTAACTTGACCGCCGCCGACATCGACGGAACCGCCAAGCTCAATCTGGTCTCCTTAGCCCTCGGCAATGGAACGACTGCCAGTCCCGCTGGTACGGGAGCCAGCCGCGAAACGATCTCGATGACACTCAAGGATCCCAACAATGATGGCAAGCTAACCTTTGCCGAGTTGAAATCGGGAATCGCCAATATTGGTTCGATCGCGAATTCGCCAGCTCGCGGAGGTTCGTCGAATTTCTCATTGCCAATCAGTGGGGTGCTGCCGTGGGGCACGCTCGCTTCCAATCCGGGAGTGACGGTTTCATGGACTGATCTGTCGAACGCCAACACGATTCTGGTCGATTATGGTCCGACGTTGCAACCGCTTCGTGATTTCGGGGCCGTGGATCGCAATGCAATTACAGGCCTCATGGACCAGGTCACGAAATACTTGGCACAGATCGAAGCCGCATCGTTCTTGCGGGACAACATACCGCTGCTAGATGAAAACCTGGGTGACCTAGTCAAAGCTGCTGAGAAGTTTCGCAAGGCCATGGATGATTTTGGCGACGACGTGATCGATTCGCTGGTCGCTCTCGAGGAAAAGCTCGAAACGGCCATCGAAAAGGCACTCGGCATTCCCCTTACAGCGGGTGATGGTCCGACCGTGGAGCTGTTGCCGGATAACACCGCGGGCCGAAGGGCGCTGCGAGTTGAGATCGATTACAACCCTACTTACACCAAGCAACACCGGCTGAATCTCGATCTTGAATCGCTGGGTGTTCCATCGATCAGCAATCTCGTCGACGCGCGAGGAAGTGCGATGTTCAGCGTTACGGCAGGCGCTAACATCAACTTGGATTTGGGACTCGATCTGACGAATCCGAACAGCCCACAACCTTTCATGTATAACACCACGAGTGCTTCGCTCGGTGCCAAGATCTACGGTTCAGGTATTCACTTCATTACGGCAGTGGGTCCGCTTGGCATCTCGATCGGAAACGGGTCGAACAACAACGGATTCTTCGTTCTCGATAGCGATGGCATTTTGGAGCCGGTCGCGAATCCCAACGATCGAGCCGGCGTGACAGTCAGCATGTCGGGCGGTGACAGCGACGGTCGCATCTACTTCGACGCATTCTCATCCTCCAACCTCTCGTCCCCAAGCGTGGCGGGGCAAATGAATCTTCGTTTGCCTGTCTACAAGAAAGACAAGACGACGATCCTTGACGTATCCAATCCAAATTTAGCTTGGCAATTCAATCTCAATAACCTATCGACGCCGCCCGTTCCGTCGGCTGCTCCTAACTTTACCGCCGTGTTCGATGCGCTTCGCTTGGATGGAGCCTTGGATGGTTTTCGCGATGGTTGGGATGGAGTCTTTCAGGTCTTCGATGTCGTACTGGACAACTCTGCCTTGTTGGCCAAGATTCCGATCATCGGTGATCAACTCAAGGATGCTGCCGACTTCATCAACGAGCTGCGCAATCGCGTGCTCAATAATTTCGATCAAGCGGGTGAACTGACGACCGACGTCCTGAGACAGAAGATCTTTGAAGCCGTTGGACCCGGCGGGTTGAACTGGCTGCAGGATCGCAATGGCAACGGAATTCAAATCGACGATGTGGTGATGTCGCCGGGTACTGTCAACTCGAGCACGAGCGAAATTCGAGTCGACATGACCCTCGGGCAATCCGCAACACTGGTCAATATGCCGCTCGACTTCGATCTTGGGCTACCTCTTGTCGGATTGGAACTCGATGGCGGCATTCAACTCAAAGCGGGGTTTCAATGGAACTTTGGGTTCGGTATTAGCAAGACTCAGGGCTTTTTCCTGTCGACGGCGGCGAACGACGAACTAAGCATCACGATTGACGCGACGCTTCCGAATTTTGCAGCGAAAGGATCGCTCGGCTTCTTTCAAGTCGATGCGACCGATGATCCAACGGCACCATCGCATCTAACGGGGCAGATACTTGTTAATTTGAAGGACCCTTCGAACGATGGACGATTGACGTTGGGTGAACTTGCGTCGCTCAACAACTTTACCCAAGTGGTCGATGCTCGGTTCACAGGCAATGTAGATTTGAACTTGAAGCTCCGAGCAAGTTTGGGAGGCAACGCAGACTTTCCAAGCATCGGTGCGGATTTCAACCTGGACTGGAGTTTTGCAAACGCATCGACGACAGTATCCTCCAGCGCATTCGGCAATGCACCTGCCTTAGGGCTTAGGAACGTGACCATTGATGCGGGGCAGGCAATTTCCAAATTTCTTGGTCCTATTCTGGAGACGGTTGACGATGTGCTAGAACCGATCAAGCCGATCCTGGATTTGTTGAATGCTCCCATCCCTGTAGTGTCGGATTTGTTGGGGAGTCCGTTTACACTGCTCGACCTGGCTCAGACGTTGTCGATCACCCAAGACGCGGATACAGCGGCTCAGATTCGTCGCTCCAAGCAATTCGTGCAAATTGCAACTCAGTTGGCGGACCTGTCAGGAAATGCAAAGCGAACAGAAAGTGTGGCCATCAATGTGGGCAGCTTCAACATCGCTGGCGGTGGCGGCTCGATCCCTGGTCTCGATATACGCAATACCGAATTGGCATCTCTGGACCAAAACGCGCTCAGCCAGATCGCGGGCCTTCTTTCCAACATCCCACTTGGAGGTGAAGTTGCTTCGTTCCTGAGTTCGACCGAAGCCCTTACGGGAATTCTCGGAGCTTCGACCGATAACGGCGGCTTCGATTTCCCGATCCTCAAGAAGCCGATGTCTGTTGTACAAGCGTTGCTCGGTGGCAATCCAGAGGATATCGTTTTTTTCACGCTTCAAACGCCCAAGCTAGAGGTTGAGGCGTTTCTCGAATTGCAGATTCCGATATTTCCTCCTTTCCTAACGGTGTTCTTGAACGGAGGAATTACGGCAGAAACACAACTCGGTTTTGGTTTCGATGCATCCGGTATGGCCAAATTCGTGAACTCGGGGGATCCCGAGGATATCTTTGATGGCTTCTATGTCTCGGATCGGAAGAACCCGGATGGGACTGGACCTGATGTGCCTGAAGCGAAGCTTAAAGGGGTCATCGAATTAGGTGCATTCGCAGGTGTCGATCTCGGAGTGGCTGAAATCGCAGCCGGTGCGAAGGGTGGTGTGTACGCGCGAGCGACAGCAGACTTGGTCGACCCAAACAATAGTGGTCGCGTGCATCCATCCGAATTCGCGTCCCAATTGGAGTTGGGACTTGGATGTTTGATTGACATTCAAGGGGACGTTCGAGCCGCAGCCAGTATTTATGTCACCGTCGAAACGCTGTTTGTGACATTGATAGATGAGGAGATCGAGATTGCGAGCGTCACGTTAGCCGAGTTCGGCACGTCCTGCAAAGCGACCAGCGAAGGCCCCGGTCTTGGCAGCGTGAGCAATGGTGTGCTAACGCTCCTACTCGATCAAAACGCCGATGACGCTTATCGTATCACGGGTGGGGAAGGTGGTAGCGTTATCGTCAAGGCACGCGGCAAACAGCAAGTCTTCAACGGCGTTTCGTCCATTGTCGGCGATGCGGGCCGAGGTAACGATTTGATTCAGATTTCGCCCACGATCAGCTTGCCCGTCGAACTATTCGGTGGCGATGGGGACGATACGTTCACCCTGGGCGCAGGACCGGTCACCATCCACGGTGGTACCGGGAACGACACCATCAACGCAACGGCTGCTAGTGCCAGAGCCATAGTGTTCGGCGGTGATGGCGACGACGTGATCACCGGCGGACGAGCCGATGATGATCTGCATGGCGGCAAAGGGAACGACCAGATTCGTGCAGGATTGGGCAATGACAAACTGTATGGCGATGAAAATGACGATGACCTCTTTGGCAGCTTCGGCGATGATCGAATCGAAGGCGGCGATGGAAACGACAAGCTTTGGGGTGAGTCGGATCAGGATCAATTGTTCGGCGGCAAAGGAAACGATCGCATCGAGGGTGCATCGGGGGACGATGAGGTTCGGGGCGAGGACGGAGACGATCGACTTTATGGAGGCGACGGTGTCGATCGCATGTACGGAGGACTGGGAAACGATATTGCCGAAGGAGGGCTTGCCAACGATATCATCGAAGGGAACGAGGGGGATGACTACCTCGACGGTGGCCGACATAACGACATTGTTATAGGCGGCGTTGGCAATGACGTCCTCATCGGAGGACAAGGGAGCGATAATCTATTTGGAGGCACGGGGAACGATCGTATTTTATCCGGCCTCTCCGAAGCTGGCGGTGATCCCAACTCGATTCACGTGATCGATGCTGGCGAAGGGATCGATATCGTCTATGGAGACATCGGCCCGGACTGGATTGTAGGCGGTGACGGCAGCGATCAAATCTATTCGTTAGCAGGTGACGACACGATCGATGCTGGGGCGGGGAACGATATTGTTCATGGCGGTAGCGGCAGCGATCGCATCGTGGGTGGTTGGGGACGCGATCTGATCTATAGCGGCAACTCGGTATCGGGTGGTGGAGACGCAAGCGATCGAAACACCGTGTTGGGCGATGCCGAGTCGGGCAGCCCATCTTCGAACTTGGCCGACGAAGCGGACACGATCTATGGTGATGTTGGCAACGATACGATTTCCGCAGGACTGGGCAACGATCTGCTATACGGGTTGCAGGGAAGCGATGTTCTCGAAGGGGGAAAACAGGCCGATACGATCTATGCAGGTATCCATCAACTGGGGGGCGGCACGGCATCGGATTCAAATACCATTTACGGGGATAGCCAAGCCGGTGGGGAGACGGGTGAGGATCACCGAGACCTTATCTATGCGGACATCGGACCAGATACAATTCGCGCCGGTGCCAGCAGCGATACGGTATATACGCTGGCGGGCAAGGATATCGTTTACGGGGGTGACGGCGACGACCAACTCCACCTTGGAGAAGGCGACGACACCGCGTATGGCGAGAATGGCTACGACACCATACAAGCTGGCGATGGTGCAGACTTGGTCTTTGGCGGAGACAACAACGACTCGGTCCAGGGCGAAGGAGGCGAAGATTTCATCGTGGGAGGCCCTGGCGAAGATGTTATCAGCGGAGGTACCGGGTCCGACATTCTTTGGGGAGGAAATGAAGTCATCGGCTTCGGTGCGTTTAGCCGACTCGAAGCGGCCCTGAGTTTGCCAACCAATTTCCCGGGACAATCGTGGAGTATCACCACAGGCATGAAACGCTTGGTTCCGACCGCGCTCGGGGGCCTATCGGTCGAGGGGCAAGCCAACGATGGGCGGGATCGCGTTGTAGGTGATGCCGGGATCGATTGGTTGTTTGGGGGTGGCGATGCAGACGATCTCGATGGCGGAG
This sequence comes from Planctomycetia bacterium, assembly GCA_031426595.1. Taxonomy (GTDB): domain Bacteria; phylum Planctomycetota; class Planctomycetia; order Pirellulales; family Pirellulaceae; genus Aureliella. The sequence continues at coordinate 15,677 of JANPLP010000310.1, forward strand.
ATGACGATGATTACGTCGATGGTGGTTCGGGGCACGATTTGGTTCGAGGCGGCAGCGGCGATGACATTGTTCGCGGCGGTTCGAACGATGACGTCATTCGGGGCGGTGACGGAATCGACCAATTGTTCGGCGATAGCGGCGTTGATCATCTTTTTGGTGATGCAGGATCAGGCGGGGGATTGATCCAATCGCTCGTTGGCCAACGCCTGTTCGGCGGCGATAGCATCGATTACTTGTACGGATTCTCGTTCAGTGTATCGCTCGCCAATATCGACCTCGAACGGGTGCTGCCAGGCGACGAGATGCATGGTGGTTCTGGGGGGGATTGGTTGTACGGCAGCATCCGAAGTGAAACCATCTACGGCGATTCTGGCAACGAAACTATCGAGGGAGATGCCATTGTTGGCTCAAACTACGCACCTTTCTCGATGCGTGCTCTCATCGGTGGAGATGACACCATCTATGGTGGTAGCGGCGAAGACAAACTCTATGGCGGTGGCGGCAACGATACGCTTTGGGGTGGTTTCGACTCCGATTGGCTCGAAGGGCAAAACGGTGTCGATACCAGTCGAGGCGGGAGCGGTATCGACATGATCCTATTGGATACCAGTCCAGAGTATGCGGCTATACCCAATGGTCAGTTTGAAGCCTTGGATGGTCACTACGGCAACGTTGCGAAAGCGGATACGCCCGACGACAATGCGACCGACATTTTGCAAATCAACGGCTCCGATTCGGGAGACTCTATCTCGATCGGTCAATCGACCTTTGCGTACACGCATCCGGACAGCACGATCCGAATCGATGCGACCCAGTTAGCGATCAGTATCGGTTCCAACGCACAGACCCGATTCTTCACCGCGCGATGGCGAGACTTCTTCGACAAACAAGATCTGAACGGTCGTCCCCTCATCGAACAGTTTCGTGTCTCCGGATTGGGCGGAGACGATCAAATCGGATTCACGACGGGAAGTACGACTTGGCTCGTGGACAACGGCGTGGTAGTGCCCTCGGGCGGAACACCGATTACCATTGCGAGCCTGGATGTATCGGACCTCGATAGCCGAAGCGACGATTGGATCGGTGTGATCGATGGGGGACCAGGCAACGACATGCTCCGAGGAACGGGTGCCCGCGACCGACTCGACGGTGGGTTCGGAAGCGACACGCTTTACGGAATGTCGGGTGATGATCAGCTTTGGGGGGATGGCGGACCAGGTGCTGGACTGCGAAGCGATTTCGATCGCCTCTACGGCGGACAAGGAAACGATGATCTGTTGGGTGGACAAGGCCAGAATGAGCTATTGGCGTGGTCCTTTCATCCGGACAAAGGACTCGGTGAAATCCAACTGGAACATTTGCAAACGGCTTTGGTTGCAGGGGGAATCGCGACCCTGACTGGCCGATTGCCGTTGCCCAACAACGGGAAGTTAGACCGACCAGCAAAATTCAGCCTAAGCTTGGATCAATCAGCCCCGGTGCAACTACTTGTTAATGGCAATGCGAGCAATGCAAGCCGTATCGACTTGGTAGCCGAAATCAACTCTTCCATTGCGACCTCGTCGCTGGCTGGACGTGTTGCGGCTACGCTTGTGAACAATCGCTTGGTGCTCACGGCCAGTGCAAACTCCATGGTTGTGCGCAGGATCGACGACTTTGGTGTCTTTATCGATGATCTTGGGAACTATCAAATCGATAGTGGCGATCACTTCGGTGCCATCGACGCACAAGGCAATTCGATTCCCGATGGGATTCTCGATCTCGATCAGAATCTGCCTGGACCAAGACGATTGGCATATCGCCGCGAGGACACTGGCCTCAATCGTGTTCTGGGAAGTGATAATCTCAGCCCACAATTCGGAAACGATGAGTTGTATGGCGGAATTGGACTCGATTTCCTGTATGGAAATGGAGCACCCGAAAGCAACCCGGACAGACTCTACGATCGCCACGGCAATCGGTTTGAAGCGCGCGATGGCACATTGGCAGGCGATGAGTGGAAGGAGTACGCACGCAGTACGGATAAAGTCTGGTACTACGGTGGCACCAACCTCAACGACGTTATCTCCGTCGACTTTGTCACCGAGCCCGGTGTGCTGCAGGGACACCATCTGATTACGCGATTGACCGAGAACAATGGCAACGTCACATTCGATGCCCAGGTTCGCCTCGATTTTGAAGCGGTCGACAGCGATGGCAATCGGGTTTGGAATCCGAACGATACGTACTACGGCCAAGCGCTTACCGGTATTTTCGATGTGCCATTCAATGGACGGCTGGCAGATATCAACAACCAACCTTTGCCGGATGCCGCATTCTCTTTGGCGATCGACGGTGCGGTTGCTCAGGTCACGTTGTCTTCGGCTTCGACGCTCGACAACGTTTCCGTTCGTGACTTGGCGACCGATTTGAATACGGCCATCCATGCATCCGGATTCTCGGGGTTGTTGTCGGCTCGAATCAACGGCAATCGATTGAGCTTAATTCGCAACGATAGCTCATTCGCATCCACCGCGACCATGGCTTTAGTGTCGACCAATGCGACGGCGCGCGTGTATTTGGGCTTTAGCGAGCTCGATGAAAACGAAGATGGGCAACCCGATACGGTCTCGTTGGTTGGATTTGTGGGAGCCCATGGCCTGTCAAGTTTGTTGCCGCCCGAGGACGATTATCTTGCGATCATCATCGACGCTCTCGATGGAAACGATCAAATCTATGTCGGTCCCACTGTGACCAAGTCCGTCTGGACAGACGCTGGGGCAGGCGATGACCTAGTCGAATACGCGTCTGGCAAACCTATTTTGATCGATCAAACCGACAATCGATCGGATGGCATTGGAAACGGCAACCAGTCTCACGCATACAGCTTGGGAACGATTGTCGGAAATACATTGGTGACCGGGCTCACGATTGACAGTCCGACCGATGAGGACTGGTACAAGTTCCGATTGTCATCCATTCCGACTCCGAGCGAACAGATCCTCGTACGAAGTATCTCCTCGAATGATCGTATGGCGGTTCGGTTGATCGACGGAGCGGGAACACAGATCGCCATCTCCACCACTGGCCAGTTCCAATTGTCGACTTTGAATCTGCAAAGCAACATCGACTACTTTTTGCATATCAAGACCGACTTGATCCCGACGGTGTATGAGCTTGAGTTTGTTACGGGGGCAGCATCCAACACCTCTCAAACGACTGCAACCTTGCTTGGAGCTCCGCTTGATGACTATGGAGCGATCCAGGGACGTGGACTTCGAACGGGAGTGGATCAAGCCTGGTATCGTTTTCAGCTTTCGCGAGATGCGTTGGTGGGCGACGACTTGGTATTGAACCTCTTCGAAACCGCTGGTGCGATGACGGTGACATTGCTCGACGCTGCGGGAGAGAGAAAGGCTGCTAGCGGAATCGCAGGTGATTTGATCGCGATGAGTTTGTTGGGCTTGAAGGCCAATACGAATTATTGGTTGAAGGTGTCCGGGATTGGGCCTGCCCGCTATGAAATGTCGCCTCGCATGGGAGGAACCGAAGCGTTGGACTTGTCTGGCCGAATCGTACTCGACAAGGCGGACCCCATCTTAATCGTTCGTCGCGATGTGCTATTGGGCGGCACAGGAAATGATGTGCTACAAGGTGGGCCTGGGGAGGATTGGATCTTTGGCGGAGCTGGCAACGATGTGTTGGCCGGTGGATTCGATCGCCAGAAAGGAGATTTAATTTGGGGCGGTGACGGAGACGATATCTATCAGGTGCTTCCGGACGGTCAAGCTCTCACCAAATCCGGCCAACGATCGATTACGGTCTCGGGCCGAACGACGTTCATTCCAACCTACAGCGATCGATTTGATGGAGGTGAAGGGAACGACCAAGTGCTTTTTCAAGGTGGTGATTTGGACGCTCAAGGGGATCCGATCGACGACCATATCGCCGTTCGATGGAATACCCTATTGCATCGATACGAATGGACCAGTCGCGTTTGGGATGTAGTTCGCAATGAGTTCGCGTCCGAGCTCTATCCGGAAGCGGCCGTTTACAACGCCGCGGTCCCTGATTTGGCAACCGCTGGCATACCCCAAGGGCAACTTGCGGTCGCCGATGCGGTCTTTTCTGTCACCGTCAATGGAGTGGTCAAAACGATCACTATTAAGAAGGAAAGCACCAAGTTCAATGGTCTCTTTGAACACATCGTCACGCAGATCAATGAAGCGTTCGCAACGGCGGGTATTGCTGCCGATCTCGTCGCCGACGTGCGTGCAGGGCGTTTGGTCTTCACGACCATTCGCATCGGTGCAACTGCTACGTTGGCGGTGGGTGCTCCGAACACAGCCGCTAGCAAACTTGGCATCTTCGCAACCGCCGCAACAATCTCTGGGGACAATAGTGTTCCAGGCTTCGCTCAACAATACGCATACTACACAACATCGCGTACCGAACAAACCGTTGTCGATGTGAAAGCGGGCAACGACGAAGTGCGCGCGGACTCCGAGTACTTGATCCGTGGCAGTGAGTGGGGAATGGATCCCGAGGATCGACCTCAACGCGCCAATCCGGATCTAATCATCCGAGGCGGCGATGGAAACGATCGTTTGTACGGGGGTGCTGGCAACGATGCAATCGAAGGAGGGGACGATGCGGACATTGTCGTCGGCGGCGGTGGAAACGATGAGCTGAGCGGCAATTTTGGCGACGATTGGATTGCAGGCGGCTTGCCCGCAATGATCCCAGATAAATACGAATTTAGGACCGGGAAAGCAAACGACTTGGTCGCATTCGCCTCGTTAATTACCGACAGTTTGCTGCCTTTGAGAACCGAAACACCACCCCGTACCGATGTGGTTGTTAGCGACCTCAATTTACATCATGGAGATCGGGGCGACTGGTATGTTCTGAAAACGCCGGAAGCGTTGAGGTCGTTCGGGGCGGCCAAAGCGGCGCAGGTCCTGCGAAGCATGATCGACTTGAAATTCACAGCTCCGGAGACCAGCGTACCGAACTCGCCGATCAACAATGTTCTTTCAAAGTTTGGGTACAAAGTTGCGAACAATCCCGACAATCCGGATCGGACATTCTTCCTGTTTGCGGCAACCGACACTGATCCTGGTGCAGGATTGTCACCCGTACCGATCGACCGTTTTGCAGGTGTGCCTGACTACTATTTAGTGCATGTCGTGAACCCCAACAGCAAGGCGATTGTCAGTACCAACCCGATCTCAACCTTTACAATCACCCAAGCAGCTTCATTCGTTCTAACGATAGACAACGGGACTGCTAAAACGATTACGCTCCCAAGTGGAACCTATTCGCCCGACTCACTCGTCGCGGCACTTCAGAATCTGATCAATGCAAACACTGCTTTTCCGGCGGGCGTGTTGCCACAAATTCTAGTACAGAAGCTGGGTGTTCAAGACAATCGTATCGGGTTCTGGTTGACGAGCCCAGACGCCACCTCCATGAGACTATCAGGCGTCAGTGCGTTGGCATCCATTCACTTGCATTTGGAAGCCGGTGAAGTCAATCCGCAAGAGCCAACCATCGGGCGGCCCCCTGAGTCATTTGGGCCCTACACGCTCGCGTTCAAGTCTGACTCGCAAAGCGTCTATGGAATTGGAAGCACGATTCACGTCGGGCCAATGGCTGCCGAGACGCGATTGGTTTCAAGCGACGGATTGGATCGACCTGTGTCGCTTCCGATCGGAGATATCAACGGCGATGGCTACAGTGATTTCATCGGTTTCGTCCAAGAGAGTGGCCCTACGCCTTGGCTTGCCAAAGTTTACTTCGGCGGATCGAACGTCACGACGACCGACTTTGGCTTGCCCGATTTCCAAATTCAGCTCCCTTTTCGTACTGGCGGGCTGAACGATAACGACTTCGTCATTTCGAACGCGATCGCATCCGGTGACTTCAATGGTGATGGTTACGGAGACATTGCTATAACCGATCGCGACTTGGATACCCGAAAACCCGCCGGTCAAGTTCGCATCGTTCTCGGTCGGAGTCAATTCCCTACGCTGCTCGATCTTGCTCAACACGCGGACGTCAACATTATCGGGCTAACCAAGCCCAGCGACAACCGGGACAACAGCGAAATCAAGATTTCCAACGCTGGCGATTTGAACGGCGACGGCACGCAAGACTTGTTGATCGGTGACCGTTCTCAGGGAACGGGCGGAGCCGTCTTCATCGTGCTCGGGAAACTGTCCACCAACCCCGATGGATGGAGAGTCTGGGCCGATCAACCCTCTCTTTTCACGGCGGACTTTTCGGATGCAGGTGTGGCCAGCCTTGACGGGTTTCAGTTGCATAATCAGGTCAACAACCTCGGTACTATCATTAACGGAACCAGTGCGCAGAACCTTTGGCATCTCACGGATCGCCGAGAGCTGGATGCGGGACATTCGCCGAGCGAAAGTCTCTATTTTGGCGATGAAGCAACCGGGAATTTCGAGTTGGTGAGCGGGGGTGATGCGCAGCGCGTCCTCGGGCGAGCGTTGTTCGAAGTTGACATTAGCAAGTTGCCGGTAGGTTCACGCTTGAGTCTATCGTACAACTATTTCCTCGATACCGAAGGAGCGCTTGGCAACTACGATCGTGTGAATGTGAATGCCAGCGCCGATTTCTCCAACCCCGCCATGCCGGTCAAAAAGTTACACGGCAACAACGCAGTGCTACTCGAGAGGACTGGCGTTTGGCAGAAGGTGGTATCGTTTGACATTGGACAGTTTACTGGCCCGACCATTCAAATCGCATTCGAATTCGATAGCGTTGACGAGATCTACAACAATTTCGAAGGCTTCTACATCGACGACGTGCAGTTAAGGCTCGAGCGAATCGAGTTGCATGCCTCGACGCAGTTGGCTCGCATCAATGGAGCCGCAGGTGACGGTTTCGGTCAAAGTGTCGCAAGGGTTGGTGATCTCGATGGCGATGGAGTTGCTGAATTCGCGTCCATCGCGATGCAAGGGTCAAACGGGCGAGTCGAATTCTTCTCGGGAGCAGCCAACACATGGTTGCCCGGAACTCAATATTCGAATACTGCCATCAAGTACGCTACAGTTGGCGGTGTTCCGCTGTTCACGTACGAACTCGTCACGGTCGGCAATGTGATACCGGATATTGGGGCGCAAGTTCCGGACTTGATCGTGGGCAGTACCACGTCCCTGTCCGACACGCTTTACATTCTTTCTGGCGCTGCCGTGGCAGGGGGTGGGCATACGCACACGTTCGCGTCGTCGGCTAGGTCACTGCCGGGTGGATATGCAGTACCCCTGGGGAATTTGGATGGACAAGGGATCGATGAGCTGGGGATAGTTGTCGGAAAGCCAGTGGACAATGTAAATGAAAATGGACGCACCCAGGTTCACCTGGTGGGCCATGTCTTCTTTGGAAGTTCGGATCCGGTTCCATTGACCTCGCTGTTCGTCCGACCTGATCTAGTCGTCGAGCCAGGAGCACCTTTGTATGAGTCCAATGGAAACCCAGTTTTGAATTCCTGGTACTTTGGAACTCTTGGAGACATCAATGCGGACGGTCGGTCCGATATGGCTATAGCCGACTCCATTGCTGGTCGACGGCTCTTGATCCACACAGGACGTGTTCGTGAGAACAATCCTTCAACCCTCGTATTGCCGGCAACCGCGGATGTGTATCAACATGAACTAGCGACTCCGCTTCCGTTATTACCGCCTTCCGTCGTTCGCAACATCAACTTGAGCAATTCGACCACATCGACGCATTATGTCGGAACAGCGGCAGTGCTTGAGGGGGATACCAATCAAGCTCAAGTCGGGATGCCTCGGGGGATAGGTGATATCAACGGCGATGGACACGGGGACTTTGCTATCGTCGGTCGAACGAATTCTTACTTCTTCTATGGTCCTACAAACTTCGACTCCTCAGAGAGTATTTCCGAGCGAGCCGATTTGATTCTCGGGGGCCTGTTTGCTCCCATTGTTTTGGCGGAGAGCCAATCGAACATCGATGCCGACACGAGCGGCGTTGGTGGGACGGACGATTTGCTGATGTGGTCTCAAGCAGGACTCTTTTCGACCACATTTACATTCAGTGTTGTATTCGGCAGTCCCGTGTTGCCGCGTGGGAGCTTTGCATCGCTTATCGTGGCAAGCGATGAAGCCGGAGTGAAGCAAGTCACTTCTCCGGCGATCACTCGCAACGCATTCAGTACGAAAGTCCAAATGTTTGCCCTGCATTGGAACAGCGACCAATATGCAGATATCGCACTTTTCGAAGATGGCAACGCATCGGTACCGGCGAGATTGACGATTTATTCGGGTGCAACCATTTTAGGACCGGACCATGAGACGTTTGGCAGCCTGACGATTCTCAATCGATTTACCGCAGGTTTCAACGCATCCGGATTCTCAGCCAAGAGCCTTGGTGACTTCAATGGAGACGGACTCGATGATGTCACAATCACGGAGCCCGACCGGCCCAATAGTCCGGGTGTGACACGCTTGATGGTGGGACGAACGGCCGTTAGCACTACGACGTTTTCGTTGGCAACATCCCTGACGTACGCTTCGCTTGGAAATCCGACCGCCTACTCGATAGGCGATATCGGCAAGCCGAACTTAGCTACGCCGCCCTTGTTTCAATCGACAGCAGACAACTATGACGACGTCGCCATCGTTTCTCGATTGCAAGCGGAAGACATCGTCGATCAAACGATCCAGCTATTTCCGGGCGGTACTTTATCAGGCGCATCCACGGCCCCATTGAGAACCATTCGCCGAAACGGGGCTTCGTCTGGATTGTCGGTTACTTTGGTTCCGTCGTCGGGAGACTTCGATGGCGATGGTCGTGCGGATCTGGCCATCCTTGAAACGCTCAGTCCACAGTTTAGTGACTCCGTCTCCGGAACCGTTTATGTCTTCTGGGATATTGCAAACGAAACCCGACCGCGAGAACTGAACCTTTTCAATGATGCGGATGAAATCATTCATTCCGACACCAGCTCGGGCATTCTGGACCGCATTTCAAGCTCGCCGGCATTCGATACCGATGGCGATGGACGGAGCGAACTCATGCTGGGAGCGACCACGGCAAACGTCGTCACTCAGCCGCTCCGCGCGGCGGCAGGACGAGTCTATGTTATCCACGGAAGACCGAGAGCAAACTCGCTCCCGACCGACGACTACGAGGTGCTTACCAACCGCACGGTAACGGGCAGTGGCGACTACGTGGTAGATCGCGCTACCGGCCAGCCTGCGACGTTTGAACGATCGCTTGCTGGCGATGACAACGAGTCTTGGTTCCGATTCACGACACTCGGCGATGGACTTGCGGGCAACTACTTGAGCGTTTCACCGTGGTCTACCAATCCCTATTCGATCAAAGCCAATGCAGCAGGCAGTTTTCAAACGACCAATGGAAATAGCCAACAGATCAACCCGTTTGTGCCGAGCACCGTGACGATCAGCGGAGGTCCGGCCTCGCCTACACTGACTTCGCATGCGGGGATTTTCGAGTTCGATTTATCGAGCGTCATGCGGTTGCGAGAAGACCAAAAGGCGACATCGGCAATCGAATTGGACTACACCTCCACGCCTGTCTGGTTGCCAAGCATGGAGGGGATCGAACCAAACAAGCTGGCTGTTCTTGGAAATACAATCTACTTTCGACCTCAAGATGGATTCGGTGGATTTCTTTGGCAAAGCGATGGGACAACTTCAGGTACGCACCCAGTGGCTCCCGTTTTTCTAGGTGGTACGGATGACTACCGAGTGGTCGGAGACCACCTATACTTCATAGCACAGAACAAGCTTTGGACCATCGAGGTCGAGGGTGGCGTGCCACGCTCGATAGCAGACAACGTTTCGGATTTGACGGAAGCCATCGAGATTGGTAGCACGCTGTACTATACATCTAATGGAAACCTTTATGCGCTGGCGTTGGCACCTAACCAAACGCCTGTACAGATCTCGATCGGTGGTCAACCAGCCGATGGCGTCCAACGACTGATACGCTTCGATCTGGGTTCTTCGATGGATATGCCCAACCTGTTTTTCTTTGCCGACTCTCCAACCGAAAGTTCTCTTTTTCGATACGACCCTGCAGTCGGTTTGGTTACGGAAGTGCAAACACAACTCCATGCTGTGGCTGCGAAGGAATTGGTTTCAGTCGGTGGCGAAGGTGGACCCGCATTGTACGTGGCTGCATCGGAGGCAAACCCACCAGGGAATCGAATCGTTTGGCGAGTCACGCGACTGGCTAACGACATTGCCGTGAACAAGGTCGAACTGATGGAGACTCCAGGTATAGAAGCGATTGGCCTGAGCTCGTTGACCGACGTAGGCGGAAATCTATTTGTTGTAGATGGCGAATCTCTCCGTGTCATCGCCAACGGTGGAAATCAAGCTCAGTTGTTGAAAAACTTTGATCCGACCGCTGTTCCCGGCCACAACGCAAGCTTGACACAATTCAAATCGGTGGACTTTGGGCAAGGGCCACAGTTGGTGTTCTCAGCAAACCAAGCGAACTCGACAACAAGCATTCCGTTCGGCCAAGAACTATGGATTTCGGACGGCTCATCCGTCGGTACGAAGCTGTTAGCCGACGTTAACCAAAATGTCGTTTCCGGTCGGAATACTCGCTCGAGCGCCCCCGATCGACTGACGGTTCTGGGCAATCAACTGTTCTTTACCGCCTACCAAGGAACAAATACTTCGAATCGAGAATTGTGGCGCACGGATGGAACCGCCGCCGGCACTGTCATTGTGCGTGTGTTCCAAGCAGGTACACCCGGCGGCATGCAAGCCAGCGATGCTTTCATGTTGAGTGGTTCTAGCCGGCTATTTCTCGCGGCCAATGAAGGATTAGGACTGCAGTTGTGGTCCGGCGACGGCGCTGTGCCCACCATCGTGAGGGCTGACCAAAACCTTGGAATGACGCTGAGCGTCGAAACCTTATTTGACGAAGGCAATTTTTATACGGAAACAAAGGATCTGACCGATGTTGCCCGCTTTCAATTTCAGACGACGGTAACGCCTGCCAGCGGTACGTTGCGACTTGAGCTAAACGATGGCGTCAACGATGCTGTTCGCGAAGCACTTCGCACGGGCAAGACCCATTTGACCGTTCGCCTAATGACTAGTTCTCCAAACGTAACGTTACACGTTCAGCAATCACTGGTGGAAAGCATCAATGGCATTGCCGCTGGTGGCCCTGGAAACACTCGAGTGATGGTGACTCCTAGCGCAGGTGTTCTGATTGATCTATTCGATGAAAATGGGACGGAGGTCGCAAAGAACAAAGCCCTCGTCGACATGCGCAATTTAGATGCCGGGACGTACTTCGCTCGCGTTCATACACCTTCGCCGAATCCACAACCATTGGCATACAAAATTGAGATTGGGGCACCACCCGTTGGCCAAACGCGTCCACAGTACGAGGACTCCGATCGCGATGTGGCCTATGGCAATGACGGAGACGATGTACTCTCCGGCAATTCCGACATCGATCAATTGTTTGGTGGTTCCGGTCGCGACTTGTTCGTGACGGATCTAATCTTTCAGCCTGACTCGGGACTAACGCAACAATTCGTATTGGCAGGTCCCGAGCCTCGGGACTGGATTTCTTCGTTGGATCACCCACTGGTAAACGCTTCCGCAAGCGAGGCTTTGGCTGGGTTCAAGCGAGCTCAGTTGGATCCGATTATCAATATCAACGATGCGGCCATGCGTACGAAACTGGCACAAGTTCTTGGCATAGCGACGAGTGTCGCTTGGACCCCCAGTTTGACGCCCATTCTCGCACGTCCGATCCGAGCAAGCGATTTGGCGAGCCTCGTCGAACTCGATCTTGGTTATGGCCTAGGCATTGGCTTAACCGGATTGGAGCATGCCATCCATCTGAGATCGTTAAATGTTTCGGGTACAGGTATCGGTACGATGGACGAGCTCACCATCGCTACCAGCACTTCCGTGGTCGACGCCGGCGCTCCGTTGGGACCATCACGCTTGGAGTACTTATCCATCGACGGTACCTATGTCGATTTTCTTGATCCGCTCACCCTCATGCATGAGCTCAAGGGCTTGTCGCTCGACCGTGGTTTTGCCGTAAGTTTAGTTCCTTTGTCCGATTTGACTAAACTCCAATTCCTGAGTGCAGACGGGACTTACTTGGGTCTTGCAGCCAGTGGACTTTCGCCGCTGACCAAGCTCCGCGAATTGCGATCACTAAGTCTCAATTCCACGGGCGTTTCTGATATCGGCCCCTTGTCGGCTCTCAATAAACTGCAGCATGTCTACCTAGCCGACAACAGCATTACTCGCATCGAGCCGCTTGCGGAACAGTGGATTGCTGACGACCGACTCGTTGGACCGCCGAACGATAGCAGTCCGCAAACGACCTACACCGAGTCCGGCAACTGGCAAGGGAATCGGCAGGTCTCAGCCGACGTCGTGCACGGCGACTATCGATACCGAGAGCCAATCCCAACCGGGACTGCCACCGCAACCTGGCAGTTCAATGGATTGACTGCGGGCGAGTACGAAGTCTGGATCACGTGGCCTGAACACGACAATCGAGCAACGAATTCGCGGTATGCGATCGACTATGTGCTCAGGTTTGAGAATGGCAACCCGGTCATCAACACGTCGACGTCGACGATCGATCAACGATCCGTTCCAACCGGCGAAAGCTTCGGCACAGTTGATTGGCAAAGCCTTGGCCGCGTTCCGGTAGTCGTTGCCCCTGGCAGCAATGTCGCCTCCGGTTGGATTAAGGTGCAATTGCAAGATATCCCCGGTGGCAATGCAGCGAACGGTATTCTGACGGCTGATGCGATTCGATTGGTGCGCAAGACCAACAAATTGCCATTGGAACTCATCGCCCTGGAAAACAATCCGCTAGGAAATGATGCATACTTTTTCGCGAGCGAAGTGCTAGATCCAAGAATGGAGCAGGTTGTCACACCGTGGCGAGAGTTTACCTACACGCCCAATCAAGCTCCATTGGTTGGTCCAATTTTACCGCGATCGATCCCAATGGGGGAAACGTCGTATCGCAAGACCTACAACGATACGTATGTCGACTTCACAACGACCGATCCCGATGGTGGAATCACAACGATCTCACTTGCAAGCGACGCTGTACCACACGATGTAAATGTGTCTAGTCGGCAGTTTAGTGGTGACGACGTAGTCGTGCTTCCCAATAGCGTGCTTCATAATGTCCAAGGCAAAGTCACGTTCGAGTTTTGGTTTACAACCACGAACAGTAGCTATCAAACCGTTCTTTCAGGTATTTCGAGCACCAACGCAAATCAATTTGAAATCGGGATTCAGGGCAGCCTCGTTGCAGGAATTGTCAACGGCGCAAGACAAGATTTTAGCGCGGGAAAGAACCTCGCTGACGGTATTCGGCACCACGTTGCCGTCGTCTTAGGTGAGTTTGGAGCGTTCAACACTCGAAGCTATTTCGTCTACGTCGACGGCATCGGAGTGGGAGGGCTCGGATTCTCCCCGTCAACAGTCAGCATCGTGAATTTGGCGGGATTCGTGGTCGGTCAACGCCAGAGCGTTCCTTTGGGTGGCTATAGCGCTGGCTTTGTAGGCTCCATAGATGAGCTTCGAATCTGGACGGGCGAGCGCGACGCGGCAGAGATCTCGGTCGACAAGGATCGGCGCCTGACTCCCTATGAACCAACCTTGCGAGCTTACTATACGTTTGATGATGCATCCGGAAGCACTGTCGCAGTTGATTCAGTTGCCAACGGATCCTCGCGACCCAGCGGGGCAATCGCTTGGTGGCGAGCCGAAAATAATGCGCATACCACCGAGGGCTTTTCCAATTGGGGATCGCTTGAACAAGGTACTACTTTTGGCGCAGGAGTTACCACGGGACGATCTGCGTTTGAGTTCGATGGCATCGACGATTACGTGAACATTCCTAACAACTCCACGCAGAACCTAACTTCCGCAGTCACGCTAGAAGCATGGGTATTTCCAACCGCTACCAAAGAAGCCATCATCGTTGGTAAGGCAAATGGCTACGAAATCCATACATTGTCCGATGGTAGGGTTCGGTTCTTTGTGCACGCGGCGGCACAGTTGGTTACACCAGTGGCATTGCCTTTGAATCAATGGAGCCACGTTGCGGGTACATTCCGCTTCGGGGTTATGGCGATATATATCAATGGCGTCCTGAGCGTGTCGGCCGCTCCTAATGTATCGATGGCGATTAACACCAACCCCATTCAGATTGGCGGATTCAATGTACCTGCCATCGGCGCCGACCATGCTTACTTCGAGGGAAGAATCGACGAAGTCTCGGTATATAACCGGGCTTTGTCCGCTGCCGAAGTCGCTGATATTGCATCCAACGGAGGAAGTCGGCACGGCACTTACGCAGACACCGTCGGCGGAGCTGGAAATA
>JANPLP010000311.1:0-5414 GCA_031426595.1 Planctomycetia bacterium
GCACGCGATCCGGGCCAACGGACACGATCTCAATTGGAACACCGACTAACTGACTGATTCGAGCCAAGTAGTCGTGGGCTTTCTGTGGCAAATCAGCTAAAGTTCGGGCGCCGGTCACATCGACGTTCCAACCGGAATGAGTCTCGAAAATGGGCTTTGCACGCCGCAATTTCGCAGCGTCACACGGGAATCGCTCAACGCGTTCGCCATCGATGTCGTAGGCGACGCAAACATTGATCGAGTCAAAGTGGCTTAGCACATCCATCATCATCAAAGCCAGCGCGTCCACCCCGCTCAGCCGCGCTGTATAACGCACCGCGACCGCATCGAACCATCCGCAGCGGCGCGGACGACCGGTTGTCGTCCCATACTCACGCCCAATTTTTCGAATTTTCTCCCCCGTCTCATCGTTCAGCTCGGTAGGAAAAGGGCCGCCTCCAACGCGCGTCGAGTACGCTTTGGCGACACCGATCACCCGCCGAATCCAGCGACTGGGAACGCCCGATCCGCTGCAGATTCCAACGCCGGAAGAATTGCTGCTGGTAACAAACGGATAAGTACCATGGTCGATGTCGAGGAGCGATCCTTGGGCGCCTTCCATCAGCAGTCGCTTGCCCGCGTCGAGCTCGTCAAGCAGATCGTTGGTAGTGTCGCCAATCAGCGGTCCTAACTGCTCCGACCACCGCCGTGCCGACGCACTGATTGCGGCCGCGTCCAACTGCTCCGCCAAATCGCTCGCCCCCATGCCGCTCAACAAATTTTTCTTGGCATCCGCAATCGTGGCAATACGCTCCGCCAAATCAGGTTGCAGCAAATCGATCATTCGAAATGCGAAATTGCGACCAACTTTGTCGCGATAACAAGGCCCAATCCCACGCAGCGTCGTGCCGATATTCTCGCCTTGAACGACCAGCCGATTCATGACTTGATCTTCAAGCAAATGCCATGGCATCACCAAATGCGCCCGCTCGCTAATCATCAGATTGCTGCGAGGGTCAATTCCGCGAGCTTCGAGTCCCTCCAGCTCCTTGAGCATCGTATTGGGTTCGATGACGACGCCGGGAGTAATATAATTCTGGACTCCAGGGTGCAGAATGCCGCTGGGAACATGATGCAGTTTGTAAGTTTGGTCTCCGCAGACAACCGTATGCCCGGCGTTCGCGCCACCCTGGTAACGGACGACTGAATCATGGTCCGGAGCGAGCAAATCCACCAACTTTCCCTTGGCTTCATCGCCCCATTGCAAACCGATCACACAAGCTGCAGGCACCGAAATTCTCCTTTGGCAATCACCTCGCCCCCTCGATGTCGATTGTCGAAGCGTTGGGCCTGAAGGCAAACGCAGCAGTATCAGCCCCACGCCGTAAAGCGTCAAGTTCCATTGCGATCGATCGGTTCTGATTGTGCCCGCCGCAACCGATTTCGCCGCGACCAGGGCCGAACCAACCAAAGTGTGCATCCGCGCCAATTGTAGCGTCGTGATATCGCCGTCCGGAAGAAATTCAGTTTTTTTACGAGCAGCAGCAGTGGCGTATCAGGCGGGGAAGGGTGTAAACTAGAGCTACGGGCACCCGAAACAGGCAGAACGCTACTTACCACAGGCGGGGTTTCGGGAAGCGGCCGGCGAGTAACGCAAACAGTTTGTCGCACTCGTCCGAGGTTGCAGTCCAAAAATTACGGAATCGCAAGAGGTTGGGAACGACTCTTACTGAGAAACAAAAATGGCGCTACTGATCCTCCGAGTTGTATTTATTTGCGTGGCGGCAGGAATCGCAACTCTGTTCTTTCGAGTTGGGTTTAGCGGGCCGTCGTACTTACCTTATCTAGTGATCGCGGGCCTTGTTCTCCTCTCGCTTGGCGTTATCGCTATCGATATTTTCACACCTCGCAAACAGATCGAGGTGATTTCGGCCGTGTATTTCGGCTTGCTTGTCGGATTCCTCCTCACCTATATCCTGTGGGTCGCACTGGCGCCTCTAATCCCGGACAGCCCCTACACGCCGCCCATACAGTTGCTCATGGCCGCCGTGCTCTGCTACGGTTGCACGAGTTTGTTATTGCAAACCAAAGACGACTTTAGATTCGTGATTCCGTACGTGGAGTTCTCGCGCGACCTCAAGGGATTGCGCCCCATGGTGCTCGACACCAGTTCCATCATCGATGGTCGACTCGCGGAATTGGCAGATACAAATATCATTGACAGCCAAGTTGTGATGCCTTCGTTTGTACTTGCGGAACTCCAGGCCATAGCGGATAGCAATGATCGCATGCGCCGAGCTCGAGGTCGACGCGGACTCGATATTTTGAACAAGCTGCGATCGCACCCCAAGGTCGACTTCCAAATCTATGATCGCGAATTACCTGAGTTCGCAGGTCAACCTGTCGACATGAAACTCGTCGTGCTCGCAAAGCATTTAGACGGGAAGATTATTACTGGCGATTTCAATCTGAACAAAGTCGCGAAAGTCCACAACGTGCCGGTGATCAACCTCAATGAGATCGCCGCCTCCCTGCGACCGCAATTTCTGCCTGGCGAAACTTTCGAAGTGCGTATCGTAAAGGCCGGCGAAGGTGCCGATCAAGGAATCGGTTACTTGGATGATGGCACAATGGTCGTTATCGAAGGTGGCCGCTACCGCATCAATGCGACTCTCCCCGTGGTCGTTACCAGCACTTTGCAAACTCAGGCTGGCCGAATGCTATTTGCTAAAGTTGAAGATGGTGTGCGCTCCGCAACTTAAAGTTGTTGGTCAGCTAACATTGTTTGAGCAAAGTCGATCGACTACAGTCACGGAATTAGCAAAAGCGCGCGCCGTATACGAATCACGGTTCCCTCACTCGCCTACTACAGCTTGCGCGCGGCCGATGTTAAACAGAAAGTCTTAAATCTAGACGCGTTGTGACGAGTAAGTGAGCTCTGGGATCATGAAGTCAGTTGAAGAGCAGGTTCAAACGCTGCGTAGCCTCATCCGCCTTCATGATCGAAAGTACTACGTCGAAGCGGATCCCGAAATCAGCGATCTCGAATACGATCGCTTGCTCCAACAGTTGCAACAACTGGAACTCGAACACCCCGAGCTCGTGTCCGACGATAGCCCCACGCGACGTATCGGCGATGAGATCGTCGGCGACTTGGTGCAAGTGAAGCATCGCGTGCCGATGCTGTCGATCGACAACACTTATAACCTTGCCGAGTTGTCCAGCTTCTTCGCGCGAGCCCAAAAGAATCTCGGTTCGTCGTCGATCCAATGGGTCATGGAATTGAAGGTCGACGGAGTAGCTGCGGCTGTAGTCTACGAAAACGGTTGCCTAGTGCGAGCCGTCACACGAGGCAATGGTGAAGTCGGCGATGATATCACCCATAACATCCGCACCATTCCCGGCGTGCCCCTCCGCCTGCTTGGCAACCCACCACCGCTGCTCGAAGTCCGAGGCGAAGTCTACATGACGAACAGCGACCTCGTGCAGTTGAACGTGCGTCGCGCTAGCGAGGGACAAGCCGCATTTGCGAACACTCGCAATGTGACCGCGGGCACCATTCGGCTGCAAGATCCAAAGTTCTGCGCCGAGCGCAAACTGCGATTGTTCTGTCACGGCGTAGGATACTGCGATGGCATGAAAGCCACGAATCATATCGACTTTTTGAATGAACTGAAAAGTTACGGGTTACCCATCACGCCGAACGTGCGGCTGTTTCAATCTGCTCAAGACGTGGAAGCCGCCATTGATGAGCTGAATGCGAGCCTCCATGAATTGGACTTCGAAGTTGACGGCTTAGTCTTCAAGATCAACGACTTCGAACAGCGTGAACAACTCGGTACAACGAGCAAAAGTCCGCGCTGGGTGGCGGCCTACAAATTCGAGAAGTATGAAGCGGTCACACGATTAAACGAGATTCGAGTGCAGATTGGCAAAACAGGCACCGTCACACCCGTGGCCGAACTCGAACCCGTTCAGCTAGCAGGCACCACGGTGGCTCGCGCCAGTTTGCATAACGCGGAAGAGATCGAACGCAAAGACATTCGCGTGGGTGATTGGGTCGTGGTCGAAAAGGCGGGCAAGATTATCCCGCATATTGTCCGTGTCGAAATGCATCGCCGCGAACCTAGCGTCGAACCTTTCCTCTTCCCGACTCATTGCCCGCAGTGCGGTCAGGTCCTGACTAAAGATGAAGGTGGTGTCTACATCCGCTGCAGCAATCCACTGTGTCAAGCCAAGTTGAGGCAGCGACTGCGTTACTTTGCTAGTCGCGATGCGATGGATATTGATGGCCTGGGCGAAAAAATTGTTGATCAACTGGTCGATGCCGAACTAGTCGATAGCTTCGGTGACCTTTACCGACTGACCGATGAACAACTGCTTACACTAGAGAGTTTCGGTAAACGCAAAGCGGAGAAATTGCTATCCGCCATCGAAGCAAGCAAGCAGCGAGGACTGACCCGAGTGCTAGCCGCCATTTCGATTCGTCATGTCGGTTCGAGAGTCGCCATGCAGTTGGCGAAACAATTCCCTTCCGTCGAGTTGCTGATGGCTGCTTCGGTCGAGGAACTTTCTAGCGTCGATGAGATTGGATCGATCATTGCTGAAAGTGTTCACCAATTTTTTCATGACGACTACGGCCAGCAGATGGTGGCGGATCTCCAGTCCGTTGGCGTCAAGCTCAGTGAAGATGTTACCGCCGTCGTAGCAGCCAGCACTGAGGGTGTATTCGCAGGCCAGACTTTGGTCGTTACGGGCACTTTACAAAAATTTAGACGCGATGAAATCGAAGCCTTGATCGTCCAGCACGGTGGGCGGGCCGCTAGCAGCGTTTCGAAGCACACCGATTTCGTTGTCGCCGGCGAGAAAGCAGGCAGCAAACTCGAAAAGGCTCAGCAGTTGGGAGTCCCTGTCATCTCCGAAGATGACTTCCAGCGGATGATCAGTTAGTGCGTTTACAAAGTCTTCTCGCGGTATCAAATGAAGCAACATGATGTGAAACGACTGCAGGATCTTCGATCTCCAGCACGACATCCGCTCACAACTTGGGCGTTGCAACTAGTTGGCTACGACGGCGTGCTCCCCGCAGTCGTACTCATTGCCCCCGCGGTCCTAAAAGCTTTCTCTGGAAATGGTGTCCTCATTGAGGTCACAGCAGTTGTCCTGCCGATCGTTGCCTACCTTGTTCGCGCGGGCCTGGGATGGAGGAACATCAAAAATAATGCCTGCGCCCCGCTCTTCAGACTAGTGCAGGTCATAGCGCTATTTATTGGCTTGCTTGCGCTGCTCCTAGTCGACGCATTCGTGATATTAAGCTGGTCGCTGCCGGCGAACGCGCTCGAAGAAATCGACTACCAAATAACAGCCCTCATTTACGGCAGCTACCTGATGCTGATGGCACTCGCTAGTGCTCTATTCCCATTGGATTTTAGAGT
>JANPLP010000312.1:0-7762 GCA_031426595.1 Planctomycetia bacterium
TCCAAATGGTTCGTAGGTTCGTCAAGCAGCAGTAGGTCAGGCTGCTCGATCAGCAATTTGCAAAGTGCAACTCGGCGACGCTCTCCGCCCGACAGCTTGCTGACATCAGCATCCCCAGGGGGCAGATTCATCACAGTCATCGCTACTTCGACTTGACGATCGAGTTCCCACAGGTTGTTGGAATCGATCACATCCTGAAGTCGGGCCATTTCGTCGTAGAGTTTTTGCAGCTTCGCTTCATCCGTGACTTCGCCGAGCAGCATTGAGATTTCGTTGAAGCGGTCGAGTACCACACGCCGTGTTGCCACGGCTTCTTGCACGTTCCCTTCGACGTCTTTATCTGGGTTCAGTTGCGGCTCTTGCGAAAGATAACCTGCCGTGAATCCAGAGGTCAGACGCGCCACGCCGTCGATGTCCTTATCCGCGCCCGCCATAATGCGCAGCAAAGTACTTTTCCCGGCTCCGTTGGAACCCAGAACGCCAATTTTGGCACCTGGGTAGAACGATAGCCACACATCCTTGAGAACTTCCTTCTGACCGTGTTTCTTAGTCATCGACTCCATAGAAAAGATGTACTGTTTGCCCATTCGTCTGATTCCTAACCCTAGAGTTCGATGACTGTAACTCGATCTGCGACAACTCGATCTGTGTTTTGTTGTGAGGCGGATCGCGATTGAATGTCGTGCTAGACCCCACACCCTCAAAAATTTAACGGTTAATAGTGCTTTCACAAGGCCAACCGAGTCGCGAAGACCTTTGAAACTAACCCGTCCTTCAAATACAATTGGACGGTGTCAGACCCACCTTAACACCCCTGCACCGCACTCAAAGGGAAATCTATGCGCCTTGCACTCAAGTTTATTCACCTTCGCACACTGTTCCCGGTGATCTGCGTTTTTGCAAATGTGGCTGTGCTTGCTCAAGAGAAGAAAACCGAGCCACCAGCCGAAACCGGACCGTGGCTGAGTTCCATCGCTTGGCTGGACGATAGCCACTTGATCGCTACCAAATCCGCAGGACTGCTCCTACGACCGGCACAAATCGTAAAGATTGCTGCGGGGGATCCGTCGAAACTGGAATCGGTCGGCGAGCAAGAGACCTCGCTGTGGAGCATCCTCCCACTCGGTGCTTCGAAGTATGCAGTCACCGACTATAAAGGTGGCGTTTATTTGTATGGTGAAGGTGAACCCAAGAAGTTCGAGTTGGACGCAAGGTGGATTCGGGCGACAGCGAAAGCTCCAGGGGACACAGAAATTCTCGCTGGTACCGAAGACGGAAAGTTGCTTGTGCTGTCGATCGCAGACAAAAAAGAGGCTCGCCGCGTCGATGCACAAGCCGCCGCAATTTTCGACATAACCTTCAATCACAAAGGAAATCAGGTTGCAGTCGCTGCAGGTGATGGCACGATCAAAATTCTCAGTTGGCCCAAACTCGATCCAATAGCTTCCATGTCTCGCGGCAAGGAAGCAGTTTGGAGCGTCGTTTTTTCAGAGGATGATTCGCAGTTGATCAGCGGCGGCGCTGACCGTCGAATTCAGTTATGGGATCTCGCCAAAGCGAAATCCATTATGAGCCTTCAATTGACTTCCGACTGGATCACTAGCCTCGTCGCGATTCCCGGCACCACCGCAGTCGCTGGGGGATCAATGAACGGTAAAGTCTTTTTGGTGGATTACAAATCGATGCTGCCTATCAGCGAAAGTGATGCGGCTCAAAGCGCAATCTGGTCCATCGCACTCTCCCCAGATGGCTCTAAAGTCGCAGTGGCAACACGAAAGCACGGCGCTGCAGTGATGCATGTGGCCGCGTGGGCCGAAGCTGCCAAGCAGGCCGCAGCCAACGAAAAAACTGCCGAACAGGCTCCCGCACCGAAGAAAAAGTAGTCGCTTGTCTGCAATTCTCACCGTGAAGTTGAATGGTTACTTGATCAGCGACTTGCACCCCTAGTGCTTTGTCCAGGTTAAATGTGGGGTGGCACGCTCTGAGGCTTTGCGAAGGGCGTGGCTATGTCGCTCAGATCACGCCCTTCGCAAAGCCGCAGGGCGTGCCACCCAAAGACGATCAACCCTAAAATTAAATCTGTACAAAGCATTAGTGAAATTCACCAGCGACTTGGATTGCGGGTAAACAACCCGCGGCTTAGTCTACTCTGGCCGAACAAAAGTAGCTTGCTTCTTGTCGGCAGTCATGTCGCCGAGCGCAGCTGCGGTGTAAATTAACAACTCGCTGCTTTGAAGCATCAACCTAGCAGGAGTTCGCAGTGCAAGAACCACCTAGACTCCCTCAGCCCAATGGGTCGAATGGAATCCACTTTGAAGCAAATCCGTTTGCGCCTAGCTCGGCAGGTATTGCGACTGAGCATACTAGTTCTAAAGCCAAGCTGGGCAGCACATTCTGGATCACATTTGTAACGATACTGCTGGTCTGTGTGGTCGCAGCGCTCTTAGGATACCCGCTCGCCTTAGGCGGTGCTCTATCGATTCTTGTAGCAGCCATCCGCGTGCCATTGCTACAGCGACGGCACGCGCGTTTGCAGGGTCACGGTAATTTGCCAAACTCAACCGCGTTGCTCTTTTCATCCTGGGCATTAATGATCGTCTTTGTAGTTGTTTCCTCAATTGCATTTGCGGTCGTATGCGTCCCCACTGCCTTAATCTCTTTCAGCTCCAATGCATCCGGCCTGACCTTTCCATTGACATGCGGCGGAATGGCCAGCCTAATTTCCTTCTGCACGATGTTCGTGGTATCTCTGCGGTTGCCTTTTTGATCTCCAATTAACTTTTAACTATTAAGCTGGCCGAAGATGGCAACAATGGACTCATCAAGACGCATCAAGCATCGGGACTACACTTACCTAGGTCTGACGCAAAGCCTTTGCCCTCAGTGTAAAGGCGTTGTTCCGGCAAAAATCATCGTTCGCGGCAAACGCGTTTACTTTCGCAAGCAGTGCCCTGAACATGGTGTGCGCGAAGACTTTATCTGCAGCGACGTGACTCGCTATGATATGGTCGAAACAAGTTTGCCCGCGAAGCTGCCGCAGCAAACGGCAGTGGAACCGCAACTCGGATGTCCGCTCGATTGCGGCCTATGCAGTGAACACGAACAGCATACGTGCATCGCTGTGCTTGAGATCACGGATGGTTGCAATCTGACTTGCCCGATGTGTTACGCCGGGAGCGCACCGGGCAAGCAGCATAAGTCGTTCAACGAAATCCGAAAACAAATCGATACGATCGTGGCTGCCGAAGGACGCGTCGAAGTTGTCCAACTATCCGGCGGCGAACCGACACTTCATCCGCAGTTGCTCGAAGCGATCGAATACGCGCTGTCACAACCGATCGACTATGTCATGATCAACACGAACGGCATTCGACTGGCTCATGATCGCAAATTCGTGGAAGCGCTCGCCGTCCATCGACAGCGACTGGAGGTCTATTTGCAGTTCGATGCCACCGACGACTCTGCGATGCAGCAACTGCGAGGCCAAGCCGGTTTGCTTGACATCAAGTTGAAGGCGCTCGACAACATTGAAAGAGCGGGATTAAACGTGACGCTGGTTTCGACCTTGCAAGGTGGAGTCAACGATTCCGCACCGGCTGATTTGGTCGCATTTGCTGCGGAGCGTAAATGTGTGACAGGTCTAAGCTTCCAACCCGCGACTTACAGCGGTCGGTATCTCCTGCCAGACGAACTCGAACGTCGCATTACTTTTCCAGATGTCATAGATACCATTGCCGGCGATTCGAGAAATTCGTTCACGGCCGATGATTTCGTTCCACTCCCGTGCGCGCATCCCAATTGCCATTGGATCAGCCTCGCAGCGCGCGATGGCGAACGTCTACTCCCGCTAACTCAGTTCGTCGACGCAAAAGCGAATTTAGATTTACTCGCTAACGGAATCAGCTTTACTCGCGAGAAAACCGAACAACTTGCCAGGCAACTGATTGCAAGAATGAGCTGCGGCGACGCCGGTTGCTGTAGTCCTTCACCAAGTCTTTCTACAGCTAGCCCTTCGTCGCTGCCAATGCTCAATGACGCGGTGCTGAACAATGCGGTAGTGAAGCACGCAGAAACGAAAAATGACCGGCAACTAGTTGAAAATTTCCTACAGGATGCGATCACGCAGTCCGTTGGAGCCCGCGACATCTTGCGAATCACGATCACATCGTTTCTCGACGTTTACAACTTTGACTTGCGACGCGTCATGAAGTGTTGCACGCATCACGTGCTGCCTTCCGGGCATATCATCCCATTTTGCGCTTACAACGTCCTATATCGTGACGGAACTGTCCCCCTAGCGAATCTAGCCAAGTCGCTGACCGTAGAGCCCCAGTAAGCGAACTGCAGTAAGCGAACTGCAGCAAGCGAACTGCAGCAAGCGAACTCCAGCAAGCGAACTTCGCGCGAACCGGAAAGTAGTTCGTGGGCCCCGTTCGGGCGCTTTACTCTACGGCAAAAACAGGCTTATCAAATCTCGCTACCGTTCCAGCGTGTGAAAGCTTCCAGCGCGAAGAACTCGGGCAATCCGATCTGATTGTATTTCTCAGCGGTGCCTTTGTTGCGGTCTTCGGCGCGTTGCCAGAATTCGCGCGGATCGGAGCCGGGAAATAACGCTTCGTCCTTCTGGCTTTCGTGCATAAAGATCGCTTCACGCTTCAGCGCGATATCGCTCGGGCTGAGCGGTACGGCGATTTCGATTTCGTGCAACGCATACTCTTGCCAAGCACCGCGATACAGCAACACTTCTGGAATTTGCTGGCCGCTGTTGCGCATTTCGCTCAGCACTTGAAAAATCGCTTCGGCGCAAACGCGATGCGTTCCGTGCGGGTCAGCCAAATCGCCTGCGACATAAACCTGATCGGGTCGCACTCGTTCAAGTAGCTCACGAATGATCGCGGTGTCTTCCGAGCCCATCGGTCGCTTGGCGATGGTTCCCGTGCGATAGAACGGAAGATCAAGGAAGTGCAAATCCTCTTCACGACAACCGACTTGGATTCCGCCCGCTCGGGCTTCGCTCCAACGAATCAGTGCCTTGATCTTGAGGATAGTTTCATGGTCAGGTTGACCGGGTTCTTTCTTGCACAACCCTTCACGCACTTGCTGTTGAACTTCGATCGACTTTTGTTGATCGATACCGAACAAGCGATTGAACTCAGTCACCAGATCTGCCACGCGGCGAGCATCGTGATCGAAGACTGCGATATTTCCGCTGGTCATGTAAGCGACGTGAACTCGGTGGCCATCTTCAACCAAGCGAATGAGCGTACCGCCCATACTGATCACATCGTCATCCGGATGGGGGCTAAAACACAAGGCAACCTTAAAATCCTTGCCTGCTGGATGGTAAACGATCGTGTCTTGCATCCAACGGAAAACACGATGCGCGATCTTTTGTGCTGGGCCGTGATGACGTAGCAACTGATGCAAATCATGCTGACGAAAATCTTCGTCGTCCAGTTTAAGCAGTGCCTTTCCCGTTTGCTCACATAACCAAAGCACCGCACGTTTAATGAGCGACTCGTCCCATTCAACTTTGTCGAGCAGCCAAGGCATGCTAACTCCAGTCAGCGATCCGGCTGCAGGAAAGTCCAGCAGAGCCCGGGCGTCGGCATGTTCTTGCAAGTAAGACGCCGGCACGCGGTCGGTAATCGTGCCTTCCAAGGTCTCGCGCACAATCGAACATTTATGCTCGCCAAGCGCCAGCAGCAACACGTGCCGAGCGGCCAGAATCGGTGACAGCCCTACGGTTAGTCCTTGCAAAGGCACGTTGGCTTCACCGAAAAAATCGCTCGACGCAGACTGCCGAGTAATGGGGTCGAGCGTGCATAAGCGAGTTCGACTTTTACGAACGGAAAACGGCTCGTTGAATCCGATGTGCCCGTTCCGGCCAATTCCCAACAGCACCAGATCAAAGCCGCCGGCACTTTGGATCGCTTCGTCGTAACGGCGACAATGCAGTTCAACATCGTTCGCCGGCACTTGGCTATCGAGCACGTGAATGTTCTCCACAGCGATGTTGATGTGATTCAAAAAATGTTCGCGCAGCCAGCGACCATGACTTTGCGGATTATCTGGGGACAGCCCGTAGTATTCATCGAGCGAAAAAACGACAACTTGCGTGAAATCAAGACCTTGTTCGCGATGCAATCGAATCAATTCGCGGTAGGTCCCGACCGGAGTACTCCCGGTCGGCAGCCCCAATACGGTAGTTTGGCCCAACTCCGACCGTTCTCGAATCAGGCGCGCAATCATGTGCGCGGCGTGACGAGCCAGATCTTTGCCAGTCTGAAAAACGAACGATGGCAGATGAGTTCCGGGAATTGGACGCGCGCGGCCTGTCGACATTGCATTCACGTTAGGTGTGGCTTCCAGAGTTGGCAAAGTAATGAACTCGCGTTGTGAAAGTAAAAATCAGCTCCCAAGCTGAGACTTAAACGCTCGACCCAAGATCGAACAAAAGCGCGGCTTGTCACGCCGATCGATTATAAACCGAGCTTACTCAGTTGCGAAATTCCAATTTACGGGAGCGGGACCGGCGGCGATCAGCCCTGTTGCAGGCAGCGGTCTCAGTTTATTATAGCGCTATCTCGCCGTCGCTCGGTTCTTTGCCTGCGACTTTGTTCATCGAAAGTGTAGGAAACGATGTCAACGAATTCCCCTAAAAAGTGGCTAAATCTCGAAGAACATTTTTTTGCTCAAATGGACCAGCAGCTGTTAGAGAAGCTCCGCGAAGAGCAATCTACGACCGAAACAGCCGCTGCGATCATGAAGGTGACGGGGATAAATGACGTCGCGCTCGCAACGGAACTAGCAACTGTCGGCATCACGATTGAGACGCTAACTGCGTTTCGCCTGGTCCCGATGGTGATGGTCGCGTGGGCTGATGATCATGTCGAAGAAAGTGAACGCGACGCCATTTTGATCGCCGCAGAGAAAGCGGGAATTGACCCCGCAGAACCCGCGATGGCAATGCTCACCACGTGGACACGCAAACGTCCGAGCAGCGCTCTGTTCGATGCTTGGAAGCATTATTGCAAATCACTCTCTGAATCACTCAATGGACCACAACGCGACGTCCTGCGTAAAGAGCTCGTTGAACAAGTAAGCAATGTGGCTCGCGCGTCCGGCGGTGTGCTCGGCTTCGGAAGCATCAGCGCAAGCGAAAAAGCGATCATCGATACCGTTAACGCAGCGTTGTCCTAGTACCCCGCGCTTCCCAAGCCACCAATCAGTTACCGGTCGCAGTGGATGCACTGCTGCGTGAAGGTACGAACAAGAGCAAACCAGCCGACTTTAAAGTCACTTGCTCGGTGATCATCGACGACCAACTCTCGGCTTGCCCACTTCTGTTCAGACGGCGAGCGGAGATTGCCCAAGCACGACCGGTCAGTGACGTATGCGTTGTCAAATCTGACAAACGAATGGCGATTTCTGCCGTCCATCGGCCAGGTCGTGATTGCTCAGGGACAGCCACCGAGTACTTGGGGTTGTAACTGACCAGCTCACAGCAACGATCGAAGGTAAGCCCCGCAGCGGACACTGCCAGCTCAATGGCTGTTGAGTAATCGCGATCGGTATCAATTGTGAAGTGCATATAATCCGCAGCTAATTCATTGTCGTACTTGCGCAGCTTCGGAGGCTTTGCCGCAGCCGACTCAGTATCGAGCGGGGAATCGATACCGATGTACAAGTACCGGTCGTCATAGGCCCATCGAACTGTAGCCGCATCATTCAATTGTGCTGATTGTCCCGTAGATGGATT
>JANPLP010000313.1:0-2698 GCA_031426595.1 Planctomycetia bacterium
CCCGAGAGCGTCGGCGCCGACCGATTCAGACTGAGGTAATCCAAGCCAACGTCGAGCAAAAATTGAAGGCGACTAGTGATCTCGCGCACCGCCTCCGATGCAATTTTTTGTTCTATCTCTCCGAACTTGAGCGACTGCAAAATTTCCAAGCACTTATCGATCGACTGCTGGCAAAGATCGGGAAGGTTCCACCACTCTTCCTTGGTTTTCGTTTTCGAAACGCTGCTTACACTGCATAGCTTCAACTGCCGAGCTTGGCGATTCAGCCGCGTTCCGTTGCAAGCCACGCAATGCCGCTTCTCCATGTACTTTTCGAAACGATTGCGAGCGGTCGAGCTCTTGGCGGCGCGATACTGTTCCAGCAACTGAGCGATAATTCCTTCGAAGCTACCGCCGTACTTCATCGGCTTGCTACCACCCCGCCAAGTGAATGTGATATGGCGATCGCCCGTGCCGTGCAGCCATTCGTTTTGCACTTCGGGTGGTAGATCGCGCCACGCTGTCGTGATGCTTTCGCTCGCTTGCAGGTTGTAATGCTTCTCGATCGATTCGGCCACGCTGAGATACTGATGCCGATGCCAGCGACTGAGATCATTCCAAGGCCCCAGCAACTCGATAGCGCCGCGACGTATCGACTTGGAAGGATCTGGGATGATCAGAGACGGGGAAAATGTAAACTGCTTTCCCAACCCTTCACAAACTGGACACATACCTACCGGGCTATTGAAGCTGAGCAACTGTGGCGACGGTGGCGAACTCGACGCACCGCACTGCGGGCAAGCATATTCACTGGACATCACCAAGTCAGCACTCGTCCGCGCCGCGCGGCGCTTGACGGCTGAGCGAGGATTAAATTCCGGTGGCGCTTCTTCAAAGTCCTCTTCCGCGGTGAGCGTCTGGAGCTCCTCGGCAGGTTTGGACTCTGCTTTTTTACCCCCCGTTTTCTTAGACTCAGCAAGCGGTTCGTGCCACGGAATCACGATCAACGTGTTCATCCCTAGACGCAAGGCTTCGTTGACGGCGTCCGCAAACGCAATCCGAGGGCTCGTCTGAATGTTCAGTTTAGTGACGACAACTTCGATATCGTGCTTCTGATTGCGAGCCAGCGCGGGGGCATCGGCAAGACGCATGACTTGACCATCGATGCGAGCTCGCGCAAAACCTTGTCGCTGAAGGCTTTCGAACAGATCGCGGTACTCCCCCTTTTGCCCTCGCACGATGGGAGCCAGGATTAAGCACTCTTCTGTGTCGGTCAGCGCCTGGATACGAGCCACAATCTGATCGCGCGTCTGCGAGGTGATCGGCACATTGCACTTGCTGCAGAAACCGGTGGCGACGCGAGCGTAGAGAACTCGGAGAAAGTCGTAGATTTCGGTGACGGTGCCGACGGTGCTCCGCGGATTCGAGCTGGTCGATTTTTGGCTGATCGAAATCGCTGGGCTCAGACCGCTGATGTAATCGACGTTGGGCTTGGGAAGCTGGCCGATGAACTGCCGCGCGTAGCTGGAGAGACTCTCCAGATACCTCCGTTGACCTTCGGCATAGAGCGTATCAAAAGCCATTGAGCTTTTGCCGCTACCGCTAACTCCCGAAAAGACGATCAATTGATTGCGCGGCAAGATGGCGCTGACGTTGCGCAGATTGTGCTCTCGCGCTCCTCGCACCTCGATGGTCGTGTTATCCATATTCCTCAATACTTAATCGACGAGTCACAAATCAGCCAACGAGTGACTTGGTGATCGGCTACGTGACAATCCAAGCGTCGCCAGAGGGAGCACCAAGGGAGCGTTGTGAAGTTGTGTTATGCTTTAGTTTCTCAGCAAATTTTCAATTTCAACGTTCAAACCGGTGTTCGTGTTGGACGAAGTCAGCCCGCATCGAACCCAGCTATTGTAAGGCAGATCAAGGAAATGGACGACCGCGGGGAAGGAAGCGGCCGGCGATTTGCGATTTTGCGGCACGAACTGCCTCAAAACGCCTCTCGACCCTCGCACTGGGATCTGATGCTCGAACATCGAGGTGTTTTGATCACCTGGGAACTTCCAACGCTTGCATTCGACAAGCTTCCCGCGACTTTTGAGCAGCTCCAGATCCGGCGTTTGGCAGACCACAGAATCGCTTACCTGACTTACGAAGGTCCAGTTTCGAATGACCGCGGAACTGTGACGCAGGTCGATTGCGGAACCTATTGGGTCAGTGAAAGAGATTCAAATGCGTGGCTTGAAGTGGAGGCGACTGGTCGCACCTATCACATTAGAATGCAACTGCCCAAGGACTATTTAAGCAACATTAAACAGGACCGAAAGGAAACAGAGCATCACTTAACGAATTCTAATGAGCTGCTTTCCAGTGGTGCCCAGTTGCTTGAATTTGCGTTGCGGGCAACTGGGATCGATCGACTGAGTACGAATCGAGGCTAGCGAAGCACCTCGCGCTGGGGGACTCGAATCAAGCTGGTGCGGTACTTTTCGTCCAGCAATTTTTTGTTGATTCGTTCCGGGTCCACTTGGCTCCACGTCTCCCGGTACAGCGGCGAATGCACCTCGCGGCGGACTTTAGCGTCGCGATCGTACCACCGGACAACGTGTTCGCCGTTGCCTGCATTCCGCGTCGGCATACGACTGAGATCATTTTCGACCAGGCACCATGCGATCACATGGAAGCGGCGATAGTCCGGCGACCATTCATAAAAAATGAC
>JANPLP010000314.1:0-6458 GCA_031426595.1 Planctomycetia bacterium
CATCGCGAAGCGGTACCTGAAGGTCGATTGATCGTTGGTGAACTTTCGGATCGTCAGAAGTTGGCCGCTGTTTTTGCTGAGCATCGTATTGACGCGGTGATGCACTTCGCGGCATTCGCGTTGGTGGGCGAATCGGTTTCGCATCCCGCGATCTATTATCAAAACAACGTCACCGCCACGTTAGATTTGTTGGAAGCGATGCGGAATGCAGGGGTCTGGAAGATTGTGTTCTCCAGCACGACGGCCACTTATGGCCAGCCCGAAAAGATGCCAATCACCGAGTCGACTTTGCAATTGCCGATCAATCCATACGGATTTACCAAACTGGTGATCGAGCATGCATTAACTGACTATGCGCATGCATACGGATTTGGATGTGCGGCGCTGAGGTACTTTAATGCCTCGGGTGCCAGTCCAGATGGTGACATCGGAGAAGATCATTCACCCGAGTCGCATTTGATTCCGTTGGTTTTACAGACGGCCTTGGGTCAGCGGGACTTTATTGCGCTGTTCGGGGACGATTACCCTACACCGGACGGAAGTTGCATTCGCGACTACATTCATGTGGACGATTTGGCGGACGCGCATTTGAAAGCGCTGTCGCTCCTTGAGCCTGGTAGCAATTTGCAGTTGAATTTGGGAACGGGTCGGGGCCAAAGCGTTAAGGAAGTGATCGATGCGTGCCGCCGGGTGACGGGGCATCCAATTCCAGTCAAACTTGAACCACGCCGCGCGGGTGACCCAGCCGAATTAGTTGCCGATAGTAGCTTGGCACTAAAGGTTTTGGGATGGACTCCCAAGTACATGGATATCCAGGCGAACATCGAGACGGCTTGGCGCTGGCATCGCTCGCATCCTCGCGGTTATGCAAGTTAAGTTGTGCGAGTGCGCGGCGAGGGATTTCTGTTTTTCTCCAGTCCATGCCTGCTGGTTTTAGATTTAACACCTGGCGGAACAGAGTAATCGATTTGGGTACTACAATGATGCGCCTAAAGTTCTAATTCAAAGCACTGAGACCAGCGGTCATGCAAGACATCATTATTGAGAAGCCCTACAAGTTCGTTCCGCCGCACACGGGGAATTGGATACCGTCTGCGATACAAAAGCTGCGGGTGGTTGACCGCTATCTAGCCAAGCATGAAGGGGTGGTGTCGCATGAGATTCGCGGCATTGATCACTTAAAAGAATCGTTGCGGCAGAACAAAGGTGTGCTGCTCGCGCCGAACCACTGCCGCTATGCCGATCCATTGGCGATGGGCTGGGTCGCGCGTGAGATTGATACGCACGTGTACGCGATGGCCAGTTGGCATCTGTTCAATCAGAGCCGACTGCAGGCTTGGGCGATTCGCATGATGGGCGGATTTAGCGTGTATCGTGAAGGTCTTGATCGTCAGTCCCTGGATATGGCTATCGACGTCTTAGTCAAGGCGAAACGTCCACTGGTAGTGTTTCCAGAAGGAACCGTTTTTAGAACGAACGATGTGCTGCAGCCGCTTTTAGACGGAGTGGCCTTTTTAGCTCGGACGGCTGCGCGGCGGCGTGCGAAGGACGGAGGTGGCGAGGTGGTGATCCATCCGGTAGCTATCAAGTATCTCTTTCTCGGAGATCTGCGCGCGACCGTTGAACCTGTAATAGCGTCGATCGAAGATCGGCTGACCTGGAATTCCTCGCACGGCAAATCGTTGGCAGAGCGAGTGCGGCAGATCGCGAACGCGCTATTGACACTGAAAGAACTTGAGCATCTTGGGGCAGCGCAAGTGGGTTCGGTTTCGGAGCGGCAGAAGCGATTGGTTGATCACCTGCTGGGGCCGCTGGAAGAGGAATGGTGTGGCGGAGTCCAGCGCGGGAATTTGATTCCGCGCATTAAAAATCTTCGAACGAAGATGGTGCCCAATTTGCTGACTCGCGAGATTGAGCCGGCGGAACGCGATCGAATCTGGCGTCATTTGGCTTCCATTTACTTGGCGCAACAGATCAGTTCTTATCCCAATGAGTACTTCAGGGAGCCGACTACGGTGACGCGGGTCTTGGAGACGGTCGAGCGTTTAGAAGAGGATCTTACCGATCGAACGCGTGTGCATCGACCGTTGCATGCGGTCATTCAAATTGACGAAGCGATTACGATTGGGACTGACAAGGCTCCGAAAGATGCAGAAGATCCGATCATGACGCATTTGCGTTGTCGTCTGCAAGGAATGCTTGACCTGCTAGCCAACGAGGCCGATGTGTTCAAGTAGTAAGTGTGCAGCTTTAGACAGCTCCCGCAGCGGGCGATTCCAATCCGGGTTGCGCGATGGAAGCAATGGGAATTGGGGCAATTGCAACTTCCGCTGTGACATCAGCCACTGCAGTATTAGGCTTTACAGTTGGCTGCTTTACAGTTGGCTGGGTGGAGGCGAGCGGGGATGCTGGCTCTGCGTTAGGCACAGCGAGTGGCTTAGACGCTTCAAGCGGCGTGGCCGTCCGATCCGCAACACTGTTTGAATCGGCAACCGAAATTTTGGAAGCTGGAAGTGCCAACGAATTAGCGCTAGATGCGGTGTCGGGCGTAGATTGAGCGGGTTGGCTTGCTGGACTTGCGGCTGCTGTGTTCTCGGATGTCGAGTTGGTAGGGGGCTCGTGGATAGCCTCTAAGTTTGTGATGGGCTGTTCATCGGGAGGAGTTGCTTTGAAGTTAGTCAGCAAAGCCGAAGTTTGCGCGGCAACTTGCTGTAGTTCGATAACGCGAGTGCGCAGGCGCAGTATTTCGGCTTGCATGTCATTGATTGGTGCTGCGAGGTCGCGCCAATAGTCATCTTCGCGGAAGATTAGCGCCGCGCACGCGATATCTTGGCGGAGCGCACCGAAGTGTTTGCGGATTCGATAGATGGGGCCGACGAAAAGGTTGCTGAGTCGCACGACATCATAGATTGCGAGTGGAAGGACGAAAACAACGGTTGGAAACCAGGGCCACATTTGACCGAACAGCACGCTAGCGTGCTTGGCGAGAGTCCACTCGGGATTTTGGTTGTACTGAAAACAGGCGGAACCGATGCTTGCGTAAAGTAGTGCGCACAGCCAATACAATAGGACGCGACCGACGAGCACCCCTTGAACACTGCGATCCACCCATACCTGTTGTCTTAGAGCCAAGATTCACCTCTTAGGGTTCGGCGAAAGTGGTGACCTAGAGTACAGATTCGATAGCGCCACTTGAAGCATCCAGGCTGGCACGCGTGGCGGTGGACAACGAGTTCACGGCGCCGATGCAAACGACGATGATTAGCGCGATGATGACGGCATACTCTACTGCAGTTGGTCCACTCTCATCCCTCAAGAAACGAAGTAGACATATTTTTGTGCGCTCAATGAACATGTTGGAATTCCAGAAGCCGATCGTGTATCTCAAATCCACCGCATTGAAACAGTGATCCCTTGGAATCCTAGCTTGCGGACGAGTGCATGCTTGCACCCTGGGGAAGAAAATTGCGGACACGCAACAGAAATCCCAACACAGGAGTTACAATCGTAACGATCAGCAAATTCTAAACACTGCCAGTGCCCTCTAGATTTTTGAAGCTAACTATGTTTGGTCCGATTCTCGCGCGTGAATGGATGGTCGCACCTCGTCGAGCAAGTTTTTATGTGCAGCGCGCCACTTTCGTCGTCGTGTTGTTCAGTTTGGTGTGTACGGCTTGGGCGTTGATGGCGGGGATTCAACAGGTTCGGAACCTTGGCGATCTTTCGCGTTTCGGTTCGATGGTGTTTCAGATCGTTATGCCGCTGGAATTGATCGTGACCATGTTTTTAGCTGCGGTGGCGGCGGCCAGCGCGGTGAGTCAAGAGAAGGATCGGCGGACGTTGATACTGCTGCTGTTAACTCGACTGAATAGTTCCGAAATTGTTCTTGGGAAACTTACATCGAGCTTGATTGGAATCGCAAACTTAATCTTTGCTGCCTTGCCGCTGCTGCTGGTGATTTCACTTCTCGGTGGTGTGAGTGTAGCCCAAGTTTTGTTGGGGACGTTGATCGTTTTGGTGACTTCATTTTGGTGCGCGGCGCTTTCCAACTTGTTTGCTTTTTGGCGAGAGAAGACTTTTCAAACGCTGGCTCTGACGATGCTGGCGATCACGGGTTGGTTGGTGATGTGCGAAGCGATCGCGGCTGGAATGGTTGTTCAAATTTCACCCGCATGGGCCGAAGTGCTCAGTCCAGCCCGCGCGTTGTGGGGTGTTTGCCAACCGCTTAGCCAGTCGGCTTGGGGTAGCGTACCTGGGGGGGCGGCGACCCTGTACAGCGTGCTCGCAATCTTTGCCGGTTGTTTGTGGTGTTTTATCTCGGTGATGCGTTTGCGAGTATGGAATCCTTCGAGACAATTGCGGGTCCAGACGCCTGAGCCGGATGAAGTTTACGATGCGTTATCGCCGACCAGCGCAGAGAGGGTGGCGGACAAGCGATCTTGGAAAGTGCGGGCTCCGCGCAAGATGTGGAACAATCCCGTGCTATGGCGGGAGATGTGTACTTGGGCTTATGGTCGCAAGTTACTGATCATTCGTTTGTCTTATCTCCTTTTGTTTGCGGCTGCGGTAGGTGCGCTGTACTGGTCTGTGAGTTCGGGTGTAGCTCTTCAGCGCAGTCGATTGGCTGATGAACTGATTCCGATTTCGGCGAGGATCCTGGCGCCGTTCTTTGCAATCTCTTTAGTCATGATCAATGCTTTGGCGGTTAACTCCATCACGAATGAGCGCGATGGGCAGGCGCTGGACCTGCTGTTGGCAACACAGATCACCCCCTCGCAATTTCTCATCGGCAAGTTGTTCGGAGTGCTTTACGTTACCAAAGAAATGGTGGTGCTGCCGATGGCGCTTGCGGGTTATCTCTGGTCGCAGGGCGGCATCGATACGGAGAACCTGGTTTTTACCATCGGGTGTTTGGTAGTGATGGATGTGTTTGCGGCTATGTTAGGAATTCATTGCGGCATGATCTACAGTCAGTCCCGGACTGCGATCGGAACGAGCTTAGGGACCCTGTTCTTTTTGTTTCTGGGCGTGGTGACTTGCATGATGATCATGATGAGCTTTCGAGGATCATTTGCACGACAGTTGCCTCCTTTTTTGGCTATTATTTTGGGCGGTGGTACCGGGTTGTTTGTGGCGTTAGGGAGCCGCAATCCTAGTCCTGCAATCGCGTTGGCTTCGTTTGGTTTGCCTTTTCTGACGTTCTTTGCGATTACCAGTTTTATACTGCGTGATCAGGAGCTCACTGTTTTTTCGGTAATCGTAGCGGCTTACGGATTTGCCACGACAGCTATGGTTGTTCCGGCGCTCAGCGAGTTTGATTTTGAATTGGGCCGAGCGAGTGGGGTGGACGAGGATGGCTGATGCTTTGCGAGCCTTAGTTGGTGGAATGTGAGCGGAGTCTACTGAGCTAAGTTATGTCGGCTCGACCGCTCAGGATCGTCCGAGACGGGGGGGGTGGCCGCATCAGCGTTGGGCTTGCGGCCCGTCGTCTGAAGCGGCTTTCGTTACCGTTTGGCAGAGCCGATTGAAACCTGGAGTTCATGTTGGAAAATAGCGGGCGTAGATTCAGTTGGAAAACACTAGCGACTCGAAGCGGTATGCTGAGTGTCGCGTTGGCGGCTGGAGTGCTGATCGGTTTTTTGGCACTGTGGTTATTGGCTGTCCGATTGTTCAATATTCATCCCATCGTGTTACCGTCGCCGCTGCGGGTCATTCAAGTCGCTTGGGCGGAGCGTGAAGTGCTTAGCAGGGGATTTTTAGTGACGGGAGGCGCGGCATTATGCGCGTTGCTTGCCAGCGTACTGATTGGATCAAGCATTGCGATGTTATTCAGTCAATCGGCTCGTGTGCGCGTCGCGTTTCAACCGTATGTCGTCTTTTTGCAAACGGTCCCCATCGTTGCAATCGCACCCCTGCTGATAACCTGGTTTGGTTATAAGTTCACGACAGTGATCATGGTGGCCACAATCATCAGCCTGTTTCCTATCATTTCTAATGTGACCGCAGGACTCACGTCAGTCGATAAAAATCTGGTTGAACTGTTTCGATTGAATGGAGCCAGCCGAGTGCAGACGTTACTGAAGTTGCGTGTGCCATACGCGGTGAGTCATTTAGTATTGGGAATGCGAATCAGCTCGGGGATGACTGTGATTGGAGCGATTATTGGCGAGTTGTTCGTAGGTAGCGGCGCTCAGTACGCAGGACTCGGCAAGTTGATGATGGGATGGCAGAACTTAGCGCGAACGGACGCGCTGATCGCGGTTGTGTTTACCAGTACTTTGCTTGGTTTGACGATGCTGGCGTTTGTAAATCTACTGAGTCGTATCGTGCTTCATCGCTGGACAGCGAGCAGCGGGTTTGAAATGACAGGCAAGTAGTGCAGTCGGTGAATTCGCTGAGAGACGACGTCTGGCAACCACTGTCGCGCCCACTCTGGATGTGCCTCTGCGAACTAGTCA
>JANPLP010000315.1:0-8660 GCA_031426595.1 Planctomycetia bacterium
TTTAATCTGGACAAAGCACTCGGGGGTAAATTACCGACTCTTTGAAAGGAAAATATGAATAGCAATAACAAC
This sequence comes from Planctomycetia bacterium, assembly GCA_031426595.1. Classification (GTDB taxonomy): domain Bacteria; phylum Planctomycetota; class Planctomycetia; order Pirellulales; family Pirellulaceae; genus Aureliella. The sequence continues at coordinate 73 of JANPLP010000315.1, forward strand.
CTTGGACTGAGTTACAGCGCACGCAAAGCGCTTACGGTACAACTTGGCGAATCCGCCGGCAACGAAATCGCCAACTTGATTCAGCGCATGGCGGCTCAGATTGAAGAACTGAAACGCAACAAAGTGAATGTTACTAACATCGCGCCCGGCGGTAAGTACGTCGCCGACCACGTCGCGTCGGCAATTGAGAGCGAGACATTCTAGGTCTGCTAGGCTACACTCAAGCCCAGCACCCTCAGGGGTTGATGAAGGAAAGTCGCTGTCGAACAAGTCAACTTCAGGAAGTGGCGGTCGTCTGTGAAGATTTGGGTTGATGCAGACGCTGCTCCGCGCGAAGTGAAAGAGATTATCTTCCGCGCTGCCAAGCGACTGAAGATCGAAACCATTCTCGTTGCGAATCAGACCTCCTACACGCCATCCGAAGCTCGGCATATCACCTCTGTGACGGTTCGCGACGGAGCCAATGTGGCCGACGCTTACATCGTCGACAATGCCCTCGCAAATGATCTGGTTGTCACCGCAGATATTCCGTTGGCTGCATTGTTGGTTGAAAAGGAGGTCGTCGTCATCGATCCGCGAGGCGAACAATACTCCGCGGATAACATTCGCTCGCGACTCTCTATTCGCAACTACCTCGATCAAGCTCGAGGCGCTGGGGAGATCACCGGCGGTAGCCGCCCGTATGGCGATCGCGATAAAGCAGCTTTCGCATCCACGTTCGATCGCTTGCTCGCGCGACTGATCAAGGTCGCCGAACGCTCAGCGACTTTGCCTACCGAAACTCTTCCGAGGGTTACTCCACCCCAGGACGCAGACTCTGCGACCTGACGAGCGCTCGCAAATCACCGGACAATTTCCGCATCAAGAACAGAATGTTCGCTGAGTATCTTGGTACCAATCGCTTCGGATCGCAAGCCGCTCGGTACATCCATTCCAACCCTAGTCGTTGCCATGCTTGCGGGGCGCGCTTCGCAGTGCCTGCTAAGAAATCGAACGAAGCCCCCAACTGAATGCTCAAAGGAACTTTCAACTTCGACAGATTATTGTAAATCCAGAGCTCACCTTTGGGTTGCCCGAATGCCACAAGCAAAATATCGGCGCCCGATCGATTAATTTGTGCGATCATGTCAGCCTGCTCGGCCGCTTTTAACTCACGAAATGGCGGTGAATATGTTCCAGCAATTTGCAGCTTGGGGTAACGAGCCCGCAGTTCAGCAGCCGCCTTAATCGCCACTCCCTCGGCGGCACCCAACAGAAAGATGCTGTAGCCACGCTCACTAGACAGCTTTGCCAACTCAAGAATCAGATCCGAGCCAGCCACCCGGCACGGTAATGGACGAACGCCATATTTGCTGCGATTCACAATCGGATGACCATCTGCCAGGACTGCCGCGGCGCGACGGTTCACTTCAGCTAGCTCTGGATAGCGTTCGACCAGCATCAAGTAGTTTAAGTTCGCCGTAACAAAGTACTCCGGCTTACGAACTTGAATGACGTCATCGGCCAGATCGACCGCACCTGCCATATCCAACACCGCAAATGGCGTATCCCAAACTTTTGTGGTCTCCGGTTCCAACAACCGACGAGCCGGCAGCGGCGTGCTCGCCAAGCTGGCAATCGCCAGAGTCGTATCGCCATAACCAACGCCCGTCGAGGGGAATTGGGTGAAGTTGTTAGTCAGGGTCATCGCAGGGCTTTGCTGAAATGAAGTTGGTTGAACTGCCAAGATCCATGAGACTCGTTCACTAAACCCTACTTCACTAGTACACTCAGAGCTCGAAAAACAAGGCAACGGTACCATTCAGCCCCGGGGCGAGTACGCGGGTCGTGCCGAGCACAACGAAAGTAACGCATGCGCAACGGGATTGTGATAGTTGTTGAAGGAGTGAATACCGGGCTCGTGGGAGCCTACGGAACCAATACGGCCGTCACCCCGTCGCTGGACCGTTTGGCCGCGCACGGACTTGTGCTCGACCAATGCTTTGTCGATTCATTTAACCCTCGGAAACAACTCCACAGTCTGTGGACGGGTCGCCACGCTGTAGAAGATCGCGACGAACCGGAATGGACCATGTGGAAACAGTTGATGACCAGTGGCTACGAAGCGGTGCTAATCACCGATTGCCCCGTGGCAGCCCGTGTCGCGGAAGAACTTGGTTGCCCGCGAGTGATTCTCGTTGAAGTTGATACGCCCGAACAAGCAGCGGAAGATTGGACAGAGTGCGTGCTGACCAATGTTTTCATTGCAGCCGTCGAAGAATTATCCGAGTCCGAATCAAACCGCCTGGTCTGGATTCATAGCCGTGGGCTGCGGCACGCATGGGACGCACCCCTGGAACTTCGCGAGCGATTCATCGACCCCGAAGATCCCTTACCGCCAAGCGAAGCCTGCGTGCCTGCGATCACCATCACGGATGATACAGACCCCGACGAGATTATCGGATGGGCTCAAGTTGCCGCAGCTCAGGTCGCAGTCGTAGACCACGGAATAGACATTCTCATGAACACCATTGAGTCGCGTGAGGACTCGAATGATTGGGCTTGGATGGTGATATCTCCCGGTGGCGTGCCGCTCGGCGAACATGGGCGTGTAGGTTGGGGCACACCCGAAACACATGGTGAGGAAATCAACTGCTTGGCAATAGTTCAAGCACGAGTAGATCAACCTATCGGCTCACGCCGCGCTGAACTCTGCCAGCTGCCCGACTTGCTGATCACGTTCTTAGATGCACTCGATATTGCACTTCCGACCCATGAGCAACTGTGGGGGCGAAGCCTGTTGCAGCTGGGGCCATTCTCAGCTCCTTCGCAATGGCCGGCTGCATTTCAATCCGCATGCATCTTTGATGACATCGAACAGCCCTGGATCCGAACTCCTGCCTGGAGCGTAAATGGATTTACTGATAACCTACCCCAGCTGTTCGTTAAACCCGATGATCGCTGGGAAGTGAGCGACGTGTCGTCGAGACGTTTGGATATTGTCGAGCGATTGCAGCAAATTGCGACCGAGTTCCATAAGTGTGCAAGCTCCGGCAAACGCCAAGAACTTCCTGCTCTCGAAGATGAGCTCTGTAACTTAATTCGCTAGGCGGTTTCGAAACAGCAATTCCAAGTTGCCAACTGCTCTGAACACTAATGCGAAACGCCATCCGCAAATCTGCGAATGGCGTTCTGGTCAGTAGTTGTTAGTAGTTGTTACCGGCACTCGCAAGCTGGCCGCCGTGTACAAATTCTTACACACGAGCGACCAACTCGATTATTTCGGAACCGGTGCAGGCGGTGTGCCTTCATCAGGTGGAATCACTGGCTTAACTTCTGCGCTCGGAACCGGCACATCACTGGGCTCGTCAACTGCCTTCTCTTTGGCGGTTGGGATAGGAGCCGACCCGTCATCGGGTGGGGAGACTTCAATTGTGGTTTCAGGCTTAATTGACGGCTCAGCAGTAACCGCAGGTTTGCTCGCCGTTTCGCCGCCGGGCGCAGGCACCTCCGCCGCTGGGGCAAGCTGTGCAGGTGGCTGTGCGGGCGATGGCTCCTCTTTTTTCGGTTCTGTCGGCTGCCCACCAGTCGGCACAGGTGGCTCATCGTTGGGAGGCGTAAAAGGCTTCTCGAGCGTCGAAGATTTTTGCAGCATCTCTGTCAAGAAGTCTCTGCCGGGGTGCCGGGTCGTCCAGTCAGCTACGAGACTCATAAGCGCTGGGTCAGCCATGTTGTCTTTGTTGATTGCGCGGAACTTGAGGAAGCTCGCCAATGGGAAATCCTTGGGCAAATCAGGCGTTTCGAGCAGTCGGCGGTATCTGTCGATGGCTGCTTCAACGTCATCTGCGGCATCATCGATCATCATCGCTGGATACTTATTGAAGAGCTCATTCCAAGATTTCCATGCAACATCGTACTTGACTAAAGCTTCGTCCAAATCACCTTTATCAAGCAACTTATTGGCGTCATACATATTCGTCCGCGCAGCGATTGCAGCATCTTCCTGCTCAGCGTCACAACGAGACTTCCAGTAACCATAGTTAATCTGATTTCGGTACACTTCAACGTGCTGAATATAATCCTTCGCAATCCGAATCCGCTCGGCGAGCTGGAAGCCTTTCACCTTTTGGTCTGAAGGAAGTTCGTTGACAACTTCTTTCGGATCGATGGTCAACACCGAACTCGCTTGCTCTGCCAACATCAACTGGTCAAAATTTCGCTTGTAATCCTCGACGTCAAGGGCTGCAAGTTGCTCTTGCGTGAGCTGACTGCGGCGCGAGTCAAGCATCTTCTGATACGTGGCTCCGCAGAAGTCTTGGAACTCCTTTTCAGCTTTGATCAAATCTTGGTTGGCTTGGCCAATGATGTTCAGCGTTATTTCATCGCCGAAGGTTGTCTGAATCGACATGTCGCCAAATATCTTCAGACCCGCCGCCGCGCGACGCCAAGCCACTCGAGCTGCATCCCCAAGTTCGCCTTCCGACTGAAGTCCCTCCGCATACTTGGTGAGCCACGAAGAACTCATCCGATAGAACATTAGCGGGCTGCGAGCTGGCCGGGAACCTTCCTTGACCATTTCGTAGGCTCGCTCGTAATACAATCGGCCCGAGAGCCAATTGTCAGGCTTTTTGTCAGGCCCTAGTCCCGACTCATTGGTCAAATCCATGCTCGTCTGGGCAATCTCGGTATGAAAATTGTCGTCGTTTCTGTAAAGCTCGCGGAACTGCTTTTTCTCGTCAGCCACGCCCATCTTGTTTCCGAAGAACCAACCGAGTTCGTAGGGCATCTCCGTCCGATTCTTGTTGTACTTCGAGCCTTTTACCAGGTACTCTATCCCGCGCTTAACCCATTCATAACGCTGGCGATAGTCATCGAACTCAACCGAGATGTTATAGGACAGGTTATGCGACTGAAATTCCCAAACCTTTACGAAGTGAGGCTGTAGCACAGCGATCTGATTGAGCGTTGCAGACAGACGATCCCAGTACTTCTCCTTCTTGTAATACTCAGCACGTTGCCAAAGTATCGTTGCCGCCACTCCGCGGAGTCCCAGCGTTGCCAATCGCATCGATTCACTGGCTGGATCGATGTCTCCCAAATCGCCTTGACCAAGGTCGTACTTGGAACGCAGTTGTGCCAGGGTGCCCCCATCGCGGATGGCCGAGCCGTCTTTCTTGCGAACAGAAGGTCGACCAAGCATGTAAAGCGGCACTAAAAGCGCGACCATGGCGAGGATATAAATAAGTTGCCGACGAAGTGCGACCACATTCATGCTGCCATCTCCCGAGTCTTGAGGAAGAAATATGCAATGACACTCGCCAAGACAAAGTAACCCATTGTCATCGTCAGATGCCGTGCAACCAATCCACCAAAGATATCAAAGCCGTACGCGACGTACTCCGAAGTATTGAATGAACCGAACGAGGGCAAGGCGTTGAACAATGCATACATCGTATACATGATGCCCTGGTCGGACTTCTTGATAACCGTTTCCAGTACCTTATTCCCCAGATCAAGGTCGACCATCGCCCCCGACTGCATCGGCATCCGAATCATCGATTCAATGGGACCGCCACCAGGTGTTTTTCCGTTGGCGATGTCAAACGCCATGTTACCGCAGAAACCTAGCACCAGGGCCGTCATGGTCGCCACCATGGCTACCGGGCCGCTCAGGAATGTACTGAACATCACGCCCAAGCAAATGATCAAAACCATTTGCAACCAGATACCGAAAAACCCTTTGAACAAGTTCCAACCAAACGTGCTTTCACCAGCCAGCAAATACAAATCCGGCTGCGCCATACCAAAGTACTGCCCTCCGTCGGTACAGCGAATCACGACTTCGAGGTTGCCATCGGGTGCGAGATCTTCATAGATGTCGATCTCTTCTTTAGGCTCACCTTTGACGGTCCCTTTCACTTTGCGACTGATTTCTTTATGGTCGATTGCGAACTCGCGAACGATGAATGGAATCCGTTCGCTCTCAATCTGCTTGTTGGGATTTCTGAGAATGATCTCCCCTTGAACACCGGTAACGATGTCACCTTTGTAAGTCCGAAACGCTTTTAAGTTCAACTCCATCGGCAAGTTGTCACCGAATCGAGACTGTGTGACGCCGCTAAACGCCCAAACACCCGACATCAACGAATTGCCTTCGATGTAAGCCACGTATTCGGACTCGTCACCTACGTTCAAGCCCTTTGTGTCGTCCTCACCCTGGCGATTGGTGAATCGCAGTTTACCGAAAACTGGGATGCGAGCGGCCAGCAAGCCTTCCGGTTCGCCGACCTCATAAACAGTTTTACCATCCTTTTGAGTTGCAACGACTTTATGCTTGTGGCTTTTCTTTTCGTTGGTTGCACCTTGGGTGAGCTCGCCGCTGTCGGCGGTAATCATCTCGAACGTGTGTTCATGCCGAGCGTCATAGGAAGTCTTGCCGGTACCATCCGCAGCAACTTCAGTGATCTCGTGTCGATGGTCGCTGCCACGGACAACGAACACGTAACTCAAAATTCCCATCGCGACGAGTAGCATCGTACCGACCGCCGTGAAGCCCAGAATGCGCCCTAACACAATCTCGGTACTGCGCACCGGCTTGGTTGCAATCGTATGGATCGTCTTGCTCTTAATGTCCGCCGGCAAGCTAAAACAGCTAAGAAACAACCCGAGCAGCAATACCAAGTAGCTGGTCCCAGTCATTACAAAGCTGATATACAACCTCGCAACATTATCGGTCCCCGGATCCAAGAACCAACCGCCGAACAACAAGCCGACGATGAACACAGCCATGACCACCAATACTCGACGTCTTATCGCTTCCTGAAACGCCAACTTGGCTAACGCATAAACACGCCGTCCTGTTGTATTGGGTAGATCGCGAGCTAGCAGCTCGTAGATCACTCGTGTGACCACGAAAAACCCTTCGCTTGGGCCGTGCTGTTTAATCGCTACGATGTAGCATACAAAAAAACCGAGCGCTGCCATAACGGCTGCAACCAGTGCCCCGTGAAGCAAGCCCCAGTGCAAAAACAGCCACTCGAAGTAGCCATACATCTGATCAGCTTCGATACGCATTTGTCAGTCGTGATTATCTGGCGAGAAGGAATGAAGAAACATAAGCGGCGAAGTTTGATTAGCGGGAAGAAGGCCGTTGACCCGGGCGATCGTCGCGAACAATGTCCAAGAATAGCTCTTCCATGGTCGTCGTCGGATTGTCAAGCGATACCAGTTCACCGCCGGAGCTCTTGATCAAATCGGCAATCTTTTGCTTGACCTCCTCAGACAGCCCCTTCGCATGCACTTCAGTGACATCGCGAACTTTGAGCAGACTGTCAACGCGACCCAACTCCCGCAATTCACCTTGATGCAGAATCGCCACGCGGTCGCAAACGTCTTGCACGTCCGCCAGTTGGTGCGAGCATAGCAAGATGGTCTTGCCTTCGTCTCGCAGTCGAATAATCAAGTCCTTCATTTCACGACTACCGATAGGGTCCATACCCGTCGTCGGTTCATCCAGAATCAGCAAGTCAGGCTCATTGATCAATGCTTGAGCCAAACCGATACGGCGCGTCATACCCTTCGAATACTCTCGCAGTTGCCGACGGCGAGCTCGGTCGAGCCCCACCATTTTGATCAACTGATCGCTGCGCTGACGCCGCACATCTGCCGGCATGTCAAACAAACGTCCATAAAAATCGAGCGTCTCTTCAGCATTCAAAAACTTGTACAGATAGGATTCTTCAGGCAAGTAGCCAATACGCTCGTTTTTGCTGACATCCCGAGCGTCTTTACCAAACACAAACGCGCGGCCAGAGGTCGGAAACAACAAGCCTTGAATCAATTTGATCGTGGTCGATTTTCCAGAACCGTTCGGTCCCAAAAGACCGAAAATCTCTCCACGTTTCACTTCGATATCAAGCGCCTTCAATGCGGCAACTTTTCGTCGACCCCAAAAGTCGCGATAGGTCTTCCCCAAATTTCGGGTTTCAATCACAACATCCGATTCGGTGGAAGCAGCATTCGACTTGATCGGTTCAGCGGCAGACGCAGCAGTCATGGCAAGCATGTTCCTTGGGAACGAACAGTTTTTTGATGAGTTAACTTTTGAGCGTGACTAGTTTAATGCATTGCCCAGGCGAGCGGTGAATCAAACTTGCGAGCGGTAAATCAAACTTGGCGAACTAATCAGCGAAATTGCTGATTTCCCGACCCCAGCTTCGATTGGAGAGGCTTTGCAATCCGGCGGCGGTTTACCACCGGTGGTTTCCACCGAATTCAATGCGGAGCCTAGCTTAACCAGAGCTCGCACCGTAATTTAGGTGACGGCAGTAGGCTAAACTGAGCCACTGGAGGTACGATCGATGAACCCTAAAGGTTCGTGGCTGGCCGCATATTTTGCGTTCTTCGCAAAAAGTTATCTCGGTGCCGCGACTCCCAATCGCTTCAATGGTCGGATGGAACTATAAATTCGTTCCAGACGGCTGGCAAGCGGTTGGATAAAAGGGCCTCGCTGGCTACCACGCATCAGAAAACACGCGTAACGCACAAAGTGGCACGAAATCGCCTAGTGCTTTGTCCAGATTAAATTTTAGGGTGGCACGCCCTGAGGC
>JANPLP010000316.1:0-13132 GCA_031426595.1 Planctomycetia bacterium
CGAAGCGGGTCGCAAATTATTCGAAAGCTCGGCCACCGGTTGTTCGACTTGCCACAGCGGCCCGAGCTTTTCTGATGGACTCAATCATGATGTCGGAATCGGTTCCGATAGCGACAAGTACCCGACATACAACACTCCCAGTCTCGTCGGCACTTATCGCAAAGTGCGTTGGCTACACGATGGCCGCGCGAAAACACTCGAATCGTTGCTGACCAATTATCACTCACCCGAGAAGGTCTCCGGCACCGCGCCACTTACCGAAGACCAAGTCCAAGCACTCATTGCCTACCTCAAGTCGCTCTAGCGGCTCGTGAGGCATTCAGCCGCGTTACCGTCGAGTCGAAACGACAACGGTTCCGGGGATACGATCGTGCCAACCGATCGGAAAACGGCTATTGGTCCCGATCAGAAAACTAAACGGTTCGAATGGGATGAAACGGCAAGCGGACCGTCCAAGGAACTGTCCCACGGAAGGCTTGCCACCTTCCTTGGTCAATACCTTGGTACCCATCACCATTTTCCCAAGTGTCATACCGGTCATCACTTCCAGAGCCGAGTAGTACATGAACGCCAGCACCCAGCCCACCAGCATCAGTATGATTTGAATTCCATTAGCGGTCTCCGGTGTGAGAACTCCAGAGGTTACTAGCAGTATTCCAACTACAATTCCAAATGCATAGTTGATCCCAAAAATGACGAGGTTGTCGAGGATCCATGCCAAAAAACGCTGGTTTTGACTAGCGTACTTTAACTCACCGCCAATAGCCGGAGAAGTGTGGGATACAACTGGTGCATAAGGGTTGGCTGTACTCACTTGGGATAACTCCTAAATAGTTGTCAACTAAATATTCTTTCTGAGACAAGACGCCGCGGAGTTTCGCATGTTTTATTGCTGAATGCAATCAGACAGTTTCAGCACTGCACAAATTTTAAATTATCTCATCACGACGATTTGTGCAGTGAACATTTAGAAGGCTTCGTCGCTGATACCGTAACGTTTCAGTTTTTCGCGAAGCGTCGCGCGATGCATGCCGAGCAGGTCAGCCGCGCTGGAACGATTGCCTTTGGTGGCTTCTAGACCTTCGCGCAGCAGAACGGGTTCAACAACCGCTAGAAAACGATCAAACAGCCCTTCGGTTGGCGGAGTTTCAGAATGCGATTGCGAAGCCAACTCGTGCCGCACCCAGGCTTGAACGAGCGACTCGAGCGGCGGGTGCTGAGCAGCGGAAACGACAAAGGCGGCTTGAGGGGCGGGGAGGTGTCGGCGCGAAATCGTACCGCCGCGTGCCATCAACGCAGCATGTTCCAACGTGTTGCGCAATTCGCGAATGTTGCCTGGCCAGTCACGCCCTCGCAGTTCATCCACTGTTTCCCTATCCAACGCCGCTTCTGGATGCTGGTAGTGCAAGCGACGCAGCAGATGTTCACACAACTCGGCGATATCTTCCGTGCGGTCGCGCAGCGCGGGGAGATGGATCTCAAACACAGCCAAGCGAAAAAACAGATCCTGCCGGAATTCGCCACTCGCAACTTTTTGCGCCAAATTCTGATGTGTGGCCGCCAGGATCCTCGCTTGACATTGTTTCGGTCGCACGTCACCCACCAACGTGTAGTGCCCTTGCTCAAGCACGCGCAGCAACTTCACCTGCTGCGGCATTGGCAGATCACCGATTTCGTCCAGCAACACCGAACCGCCTGCCGCGATAGAAAACAACCCTTCGCGGAGTTCGTTGGCTCCGGTGAATGCCCCTTTCACATGACCGAACAGCTCGCTCTCAATCAAACTTGGATTCAAGGCAGGCAAAGCGATTGGAATGTAAGGTTGCTCGCGTCGTGAACCGTGAATATGAATCGCTGCTGCGGCTAGTTCCTTGCCAGTGCCGCTTTCCCCTGTAATCAACACAGGCACATCGCTACTAGCCGCCAATGCAATCTTTTTAAACACTTCTTGCATCGCGGGGGAGTGACCTACCAAAACGTGGTCGAACTGAAATTTCCTTTCCGTGATCGTTCGCAACTCCGGTGTAACAACTTGTCTTTCCGCAGGCGCCAGCGCTGCGCGAATCACCTCCGCAGCTCGGTCCAAATCGAAAGGCTTTGTCAGATAATCAGTCACCTTTTTCTGATAGGCTTCGACTGCGGTGGTCAAGTCGCCAAAAGCAGTAATGAGAATGATCGGAACATTCGCAACCAGAGCTTCGAAGTCGGGAATCGCTTCCAGCCCCGATCGACCGGGCAGTCGCACGTCGAGCACGATAAGGTCCGGCGTGTGTTGTGTGGCCGCTTCTAGCCCCGCTTCCGCCGAGGAAACAGTGTCCACCGAATGACCCTCGGCTTGAAGCATTTTTTTCAGTGCCCAACAGATCGCTGGTTCATCGTCGACTATCAAGACATGAGACATCGGTGGCTTACTCGAGCGAATGGCTTTTGCTTCAGGTAGATTGGATTACAGATGTGGTTATAAAGGCGATGGCTCAGCGAGTGGTAGACGCAAAGAGAACACTGTTCGATCCCCTTCGCGACGCCAACTGATCTCGCCCGCTAGTTCCCTAGCCGCTTTAGCAACCAGCGCCAGCCCTAACCCCACACCCTCGCGTTTCGTGGTCACCAGTGGACTGAACATTCTGGCTTGTACATCGGCAGTTGGCCCCGGCCCATTGTCACTGATCTCGATGGCCAGCCAAGCGGCCTCAGTGACTGCGGTGGCCAAATCAACCCGACCACCTTGCCCTGCCGCTTGAATCGCATTTAGCAACAGATTGAGGATGGCTGAGGTCAACAATTCACATCGCTGAAACACCTTCGACTCCAATTCAGAAGCACGTGCGGTAAGTAACTGACTGCGCAGATGTTCACTCATCGGCTGGACCAACTCCAGCGCTTTGTCAAGAATCTCTTTGAGTGGCATCGATTCCGCCGCTTCAGATTCACCGCCCAGTCGCAGCCAACGCATCAGTTGATCTTCGGCGAGTCGCAGTTGGCGCATGGCGACCGCAATCGATTCCGTATCATCGGTACATTGTTTGGCATGCAACTGAATCGCCAATCGGGCTCCAGTCAATGTATTCCTCAAGTCATGCGACAGACCGGCGGCCAGGGCATGCACAAGCCGCTCGCGTTCCGTCGCATGTATACGAGCTTCCATGAGTCGCAACTCATCAGCCATCTGATTGACGTTCGCTGTCAATTCATCCAGCTCATCAAACTGCCCTGAGGAACCGAGTACGGACGAATGGCTGGAAGAACTGGCGGCAGCGTGATCCGCAGTGATAAGTTCGTTCGTTGAATAATCGCCAGCCGCAATGCGCTGCACTCGGCGCTGCACGGTTTGCAAGCGACGCACTACGCGATCGGTCAGCCAACCCGCAATCGTTCCTAGGCCGATAGCGGTTGCTAGGCCAGTGATCATTGGCAATAAGAGTGCCTGCCAACGCATCTGTCGCACGGTGGCTTGATCGATCAGAATTCCTACCCACGCTGCAGGTTGCATTCGGCCAGGCGACTCTGCACCTGCAAATCGCAACCAACCCGCGTGGTAGCTTACACCGTTCGGCCCCCGATAGTCATGATCGATATGAATACCCGACTTCGGGCGGAGATCCAATAATTCGGAACTCGACAAGTCCTTGATTGGGGTTTTGGGTTTGAGCTGCGCTGGGATCTGGATGGTCGCGTCGACTAGATCCCCTTGGCCGTCGAGCAATATCAACTGCGTGTCGGTCAGATCCGCGACCGCTCGTAGCACCGGAGGCGTCATCGGGTAATTCGGCTCGGCCACGCTGCGACCTATGCTGCGTAGTCGCTCTTCGACGACAAATCGAGTTTCCCAATCCGCATACCACCAAGCCGCAAGTGTCACACAGGTCGTAACTAGCAGAGTTGTGCCGAAGAAGGACAGCATCCATTGACGGCGTAAGCTGCCACTGCGGCCCTGTGCTGTTGTCCCGTGGCTGTATGAGTCGAGTAGAGCTGAAATTGTTTTCAAATTCGAACGCATATCCTGTAAAAACACAATTCGACAAGCAGTGGGTGAAGCAAGCCCGCTGAAACTATTCTAATCAATCGCAGCACCCTCACGTCTGCATGGCCAGACCGCAGGCAGGACGAAGTCCGCTCAGCCTGGTTGATGAAGTTCTTTTCTCGCTGTATTTCGAGCAAGTTATCGCGTTGGTATTCAAATTGCTTCGTAACTGAGCAGCCGACACACGAACACTACAAGTTTGTGTGTCGGCTGCCTATTACCTGATAGCGTTATGTCGCTTGCTAACGTAACTACTCAAACTCACAAGAGAGGCAAAGATGGTCAAATCTTCTTTGCAAAAACCTGCCGAGCAACAAACGGCGAACATGCCAGTTAGCGAAGCTAAGCCAACGGTGGATCAAGTTGTCACAGATGGAATAGAGGGAAATGATGAACCTATCGGCGAGCATCACCCTTCTGCTCCGTTTGCAATTATCTTCGGAGCTTATCCACTGATGTTGATCCTGATTTTAGGACTCGCTCTGGCCGCCATCGCTTGGTGGTCCAAAAACTGACCGACGGATTCGAGAAAAAACTATATCAGCATATGGAATGGCTGCTGCGTTTCAAACGGGCAATATGAAGCGCAGCAGCCATCCGTTTTAAACCGCACACGTTGCGTCTCAAGATAGCGAATAGTACGGATTTTCAGCAGCCAGCCAATTCGCAATCAACCAGTCATCTCTACCACCCAGCAACTCTAAGAATACCCACGAGCAACATGGATAACCGCAGAGCTTTGGCCTTGATCGCCAACTTCACTCAGTCGCTCACCGTCATTCTATTTATAGCCGTGATGTATGTCGCTCGCGATGTTCTCATCCCGTTAGCGCTTGGAATTCTGTTCGCATTTCTCCTAAGCCCCATCGTGAACCGCTTGCAGCGTGTGGGGCTGTCGAATATCGCAGCGGTCTTACTCACCGCTGGCGTTGTATTCACCTGCTTGACACTATTCTTTATGTTCTTGTGGAATGGCGTCTCAAACTTGACGAACGAACTTCCCAAGTACAAGCGTGAAGTCGTGTCTAAAGTGGGTTCGATCCGCGAACAGACCGCTGGATTTGGAGGTCAGTTCTCCTCACTGGCAGCGGACGTCACACGCGCCATGGATGGCGAAAACAATGAAGAAGGTAGCGGCATAAGCAGTGACCAAGATCCGCTGAAAGAAGAAGACGCAGTGCCGCCGTCCTATTCGAGTGCGTCTGTAAGCGATGGAGTTACCAACGATGGGACAACGCCGCGGCAGCCTCTCTATGTCGTCGCTACGCAATCGAGATCAGTCGATTTTGGATCTTGGGCAGGCGGATTGGCAGCGGTCATGGGGCCTATCGGAACAGCAGGTCTGGTGACTGTTTTCGCTCTATTTTCTTTGATTTATCGCGATGACCTGCGCGACCGTTTCACCTCGCTGGTCGCGCATGGAAATTATGTTGTTACCACCGAGGCATTGGAAGAAGCTTCCCGGCGTGTCAGTCGGTACTTGATCGCTCAATTGATCTTGAATGTTTCGTACGGAGCCATATTTGGGATCGGCCTGCTGGCGATTGGTTTATTTCTCGGGCCTGACGGTACATTTCCTTACGTTATTCTGCTCGGCACGATCGCTGGTCTTGTACGATTCATTCCTTATGTAGGTCCCATCATTGGAGCCGCTGTGCCGCTAATGTTAGCCCTAGCGTTGTTTCCGGGCTACTCAGTCGTCATTGCGGTGGCGGCATTGATCATCACGATGGAGTTGCTATCGAATAACGTTGTCGAGCCGCTGCTGTATGGATCGAGTACCGGCGTGTCGACCGTGGCTGTTATCTTATCGGCCGTATTTTGGGGTTGGCTGTGGGGGCCCATCGGTTTGCTGCTCGCTACGCCTTTGACCGTTTGCGCGGTTGTGTTTGGTAACTATGTCCCCCGCTTTCAGTTTCTGTCCAAATTATTGAGCGAGAAAGTGCATTTGAAACGTTCCGTTCGCGGATATCAGCGACTACTTTCCGGCGATACCCACAAGGTAGCAGAGTTTTTACAGAACGAGTTGGACGAGTCGAGCCCCGCGTCGGTGCTCGAGCGAATCGTCGTGCCAGTGATCAAGAATGTATTGAGCGATCGCGATTCACAAGGGGTCAACGATGCGATCATGTTCGATCGCTTGTGGAGCAGCATGGTGAAAGTCGGATTGCTTGCGAACCCCAAAGCCGTTGAAGAAGAGATCGCTTCCCACGCTACCGAATCCTCCGCTGCCTATGTGGCTTCGACTGAAATGACAGACAGCACACTAGAGGCTGTGTCTGACGCTGTGGAAGTTGAACTTCCGAAACCGTTGCCCAAGGGGATTGCCATCGCGTCGCGGAATCGTGGCGAAGAGATCCTTATTGGGGCCTTAGCCCATCACTTACAGGACTCCATTGAGCTGGAGTTGCTAGACGTGGAAGACTTACCTGATGTGGTAGTGCATGACATCGTGGCGATGGCGCCCCAGATGATTTTTATTGCAGTCATTCCACCTGGCGGCACTCACCAAGCTCGCTACTGGTGCAGATCACTGCGCGACGCGGGTTACACTGGGTTCATTATCATCGGTTGCTTTGGTCGATTCAAAAACCACGACCGCTTGTTCGTAGACTTCCGCAAATCGGGCGCCAATTGGTTTACAACGACTGTAGAGCAAACGATTCGTAAACTTCGAAATGTGTCGGAGAAGAAGGTTGTCGCGCGACAGTTTAAGGGGGCGAAGTGACAGTTCATTTCGCAGTGCGCGACGATTGCTACTGCACGGCGGGGGACTTAGCAAACGCAGTTAAGCAGGTCCGGCGGTAAGTCCTCTTCGGGTGTAGTGGTTTGTTCAGCAGCTACTCCATCCGCGACGGTTTCATTTTCATCTTGGCTTTTTCTCGCGTGCTCGCCGAAACCATCGCCCTGACCTTGTGCGTCTCGATCGGGGCTGGATGCCTCCGACTTCTCTAATTGGGCAATGAGTGTTTGAGCATCCGGGGCGTTAGTGTTTTGAACGGCGGAGGCTTTATCGCGGCTAGAGACAACCGACGCGATACTAGCGGCTTGTGCAGCAGAAAAGTTGGTGGGTATTTGCACTGCACAAGCTCCTAAATGGCAGCCCGTCGCTTTATGCCAGACGGCACTTGGGAAAATGGTTATCGAGTGAAGCCCATGAAGAAGCTAAACACTTGTGTCTCGTCGCCATCGGCTTTGCTGACCGGATAAGCGAAATCGAAGGCCAACGGAGCTGGACCGAGTGCGGGAATGGATACTCGCAAACCCAGACCGGGAGCGACCCGAATGTTCTCACTCTTGATCGTAAAGTCTTGTTCGATGGTACCGTAGTCGACGAACGCTACGCCGCGCAACATTTCATCCGCCGTCAACGGGAACACGTACTCAAGACTTCCTAAGAACATGAACTGACCACCGACTTGGACGTCATCCACTTTGGGGCTTGCACCGCGGAAGCGAAAACCGCGCAACGTGCTGTAACCCCCGGCGAAAAAGTTCTCAAAAATCGGCGTATCGGCTCCTGAGAAGCCCGGCTTCCAAGTGCTCGCAAGTGTGTGCCGACCTGTTTGGTCAGGACGCTCACGGACCAGGAAGTAACGATTGTAGTTGACCAAGCCGCGCGGATAATCGTACTCGCCAAACACCTGATCATAAATCAGCTCGAGCAGATGTCCTTCGGTGGACATGAACGGGCTGTCGCGAGTATCGTGAGCCAACCGAACTCGGCCGGTGTACATATCGTTGCTACCAAGGGCGCGGTCAAGCTGCTCGACGCCGAGTTTACGAGGATCAAAGATTTTGACATCTTCCAACCGCAGTTCGGTACTGATCGACAAGTCCTTAGTGATTTCATAGCCCAGTGCTACGCGGCCGCCTAAACGTTGCTCGGTCCAGTCACGAAACTGTCGAGTGAACAGGAATCCACCGACGGAGAGACTGTAGGGTGTGTCGAGAAAATTGCGTTCTGACCAGTTCACGGTGTAACGTTGGACTCGAGTTCCCGGCATCAACTCAGCTCGGAAGTTTTGCCCCCGACCTCGAAACGCCTTGCCGCTCCACAGATCGTCCCAGCTCGACGGAACTCGCGTGATATCAAAGTTCCGCTCATCAATGGTCAGTTGCCCGCTAAGTCCCAGGTCGCTGTTGACCGAACCGCCGAGCATGATCCGGCCTGTGCGAGCTTCCTGCACGTAGACGTCCAGCGGCGCGATGCGCTCACGCGGTTGATAGGGCTCGAAGGGTTGAGTTGCAATGGTCGCGTTCGGGTCGTTGGGATCCATGTAGACGCCCGGGGCGACGTTCGCTTCGGGTGTGGTTGCATAGCCCGTCGTGCCCGGTGCAATTGTCGAGTTGTATTCGTACTGTCCTGGTGCGTACTGGCCTGGCGTTTGATAGGTACCGGGCGCTCCATAGCCGACAGCAGGCGGAGTCACTGCGCCCGGGTAGTTTCCTTGATTGAATTGGTTGTACGAAGGGCTAGACGCATAAGGATCCATGTTGGCCGGTGCGACAGTCGTCGTTGGCGGAGGTTGATAAGCGGGTGGTTGGTAAGTAGGTGGTTGCTGGTACGTGTTGGGGGATAAATAGTTGGGTTGTTGATAAACGGACGGCTGAGGCGGACCGAGCTGGGGTTGTTGAGCTTGATAAACTGACGGCTGCATACCGGCAGGCGTTGAAACAAGCCCATTAGGTCCCGGCGTTTGCGTAGGAGCCGTATAAGTCCCCGCGGTGCGCGGCTGCAAAGTGCTTTGACCGGTGTAGCGATTATTGGGTGCCACAGTCGGCTGCATCGGGCGACCGGATGTATCGCCGCCAATCGTGTTGTTCCAACCGTTACCAGATTGTCCGCGGACGCGCGCCGTGGACTCCCCGGGTTGCGTTGGCTGTGTTGATGATGGCTGGGTGGTAGTTTGCTGAGTTGTGGGTTTAAACGAGGAATTGTGAGGCGAACCGAGTCCAGGTGGGAGGTTAAGTGGTTGACGTGTTCCGAGTTGGCAGCCCGCGACAGAAGAGATGATGGTGCAAGCCACTGCGCAAAGCGCAGTTTGGGTGTGCATCGAGGCAGAAACGCTCGCGATGAATTTTTGCAGGGCAGCAGTCGAACGCACCACCCAGGAGCGGGCGGCTCGTTGTTCATCTAGGCTGTGGGAATTGGTTTCCAAGACTGTCCGTCCCTATTGAAATCTGTATCCGTTGTTAACTTGCCTATCGCGCACGCCTAATCGCGCGGCGGTTCAGCACCGCCGCATCCGGTGCCACAATACATCTCACCTTGCCATTTAATAACCGCCGTTCGAAGCGTCTGGATTTCTGACTTCGATTGTTGGTTCCTGCCCTTGGCTGGGATTCGTTTCAAAGATCTGCGAAAACCGCAATCGACGTTCTGAATCCTCTAGCTCTCGCAAGTCGATGATCGCGCCAGGGCGAAGACCGATCATGTTCGTCACCACGTTGTGTTGCGTGTGGCTTGAGTCACCTTCGATATGTACATGCATTTCACCCGCGCGGTAAACATCGCCTTCCGTAATTTTGTAGACCAAATCCAACTGCCCAGGTTCCTCAAGGAACCGCGGCTCGGGCTGGATGTCGACGAATACGAAGCCCTTGCGACCGTAAAACTCATTTCGAAGCGTTTTTGAATCGCGGCTCATTTTGCCCAAGTTGAACGGCTCGCCACTTTTCAACGTCATCGAAGACAGTAGTTGTTCGCTCGAGAAAAACCTATTGCCGATGATTGAAATGTTGCGCACGAAGAACTGAGGGCCTTCATCGACTACGAATGTCAAGTCAACCAAGTCGCCGGTGGTGTTGTAGTCCATGCGATAATCGATCCTGGCTTGAAAGTATCCGAGCGAACGATAGTAGGTCGTCAGTCGATCCGCATCTTCGCGAATCGTGTTCAAGCTAGCCACGTTGAACATGTAGCGAGTCAGACCGCGGCGAGAATCTCGCGATTTGATCTTGGTCTTCAAAATCTCGTCGCTAAAGACAAGGTTGCCTTCAAAGACAATGGTGTTGATACGTTCGAGCTGGCCTTCGGAGAGTTCAAAGTAGACGCGACGATCGGAGGCTTTGTTTCCTTCTCGAACCGTTACCGTAGCATGATTAAAGCCTTTTTCGTTATACAGGTCGACAAGTCGTTGACGAGCCATATCGACAGAGAAGGGATTGATAGGATCGCCGACTTCGATGCCGCAGTGCTTCTTCAGCATGCGGTCGTCAAGTCGCTGGTTGCCATGAAACACGACTTCAGTGATCGTAGGTTGTTCCAGCACTTCTAAGCGAACCACAACTCCGCCTTCGACGTCGCGAATGGTGGGAGTTATCTTGCGAAATAGCTCGGTGCGATACAATTCATGGAGGTCCGCTTGAAGTTGCTTTTCATCAAAGTTGCGATCGGCGCGGGTCTGCATGTGCGACAGAATCTTATGTTGGCTGACGGAGACATTGCCAACAATCTCGATTCCGGAAACCAGTTTGCCGTTGTTCACACCGCTCAATCGCGGACCACCTGCCTCCCACATTTTGTCGCGGAACTTTGGCTCTTGGATAGCCGGACTGCCAGCGTTGGGATCGCCCCCTCCGCCCTGCATTCCTTGAGCGGAGACGAAATGGTGAGTCGTTAGTATGAGCAACGATGCAAAGAGGATGGAGCGAGCATTGTGATTCGCGCGACCGGTGATCTGCAATTCCATTTGCATCTCCAAACTGGTTGTGATTCTGAAGCAAACGAGCGCAGCGGTGCCCCGGCTCCGCGAGCTTCCGATGTCTAATTAGCGAATCTTATGGTCTGTCACAAGGCAGATTCGGCTTCAGTGTGCCGAGACGCACCGTATTGATGGTTTGTGCGAGGGTGTAACGCACCGGTTCGGTGACAGTAACGGAAAGAATTTGGAGCCGCATGAAGCAAATACGCAGTCCGCGCCCGCTCGGATTACGGTTTTGGCTTACGGCTCACGGCTCACGAGTTACCAACCCATGACCATGTTGCTTTCGATAACTCGGCGAGCCTTCTCAAGGTCGCTCCCCGTTTCGTGCATGTAGAGACGTATGGCGTGCACTTTGTCGCCCGATGACTTGGCTAAACAATCGCGAGCAACGCCGCAAACGTCCATAGAACGCGTTGTAAGACCAAGCACTCCTTTGGAAATGACCCAGGTATCGCGGGGGCGTTTAGTTAACCGAATTACGCGGTCCGTCGGATACGCTTGCAAAACAACTTCACGAGCGGCTGGTTCGTCCGTCGCCCAAGTAATGATGATATGGGAATCTGTTTCAATTTCGAACAGCGGCATGGCAGACCTCAGAATCCGTGGCGAAAGTAATCAGTCGGTGGTATAAATCATAACCCGGGTGGAGTTTTCGGCATAGGCTCAAATTCCCAACCGAGCGTGACACTATAAGCCCCAGAACCAGTGTGTATCCAGTCGCAGCGATGGTAGCGAAAACAACAGCCAGTTCAGGGCAGTATCGAGTCAGGGCAGTATCGAGTCAGGGCAGTGTTGAGTCATTGCCATGGGGAGTCATTGCCGCGGACGGATAGCGCAGTATTGGGGCATCGCCGTGTTCCGCCAGGTCGTTTTGCAGATTTCTCCGCGGACCGCGTTTAGCGGCACACCGGGGGCTGCGGTGAACGGGGCTGCGGTGAACGGGGCTGCTGGGTACCGGGCTTGTAGAAACCGGGCTTGTAGAAACCGGGCAGTTGGGGGAAGTACGCCGCAGATAGTATTGCCGGTTCAAAAGGAGCTCCAGGTTGCCCCAAGGCTATCGCTTTGATGACGGTTTCGAGCTAGCTAGCCTTGGGAGACGGTCGACAACAATGGGAACAAATGCGATGGGCACAAAATGATCAGAACTTGGAGAGCATCGACTTGAAATCACGAAACCTAGGTACAGTCCTCATTTTGCTTGCACCTGTCATACTGGTTGCTGCGCCGGTTTTGTGGAAAGGAACTCGCAGCGAAATCGCTCACTGGTACCTTGCAGCCGCCGCCAACGCGCTCGAATTGGGAAAGGGAAATGGTGAGTCGGCGCTGGCGAAAGCGCAGGCTTGGGATCCTGAGGTCAGCAAGCTACAGGATTACTGGACAGTACGCATTCTTCAAATTGAGAACGACTCCAATGCATCGCTTAGCGATGTACTGAAGGACGTACCCGCCGAGCGTGCTCGCGACGTGAGCTCTAAACTGGCCCGCACCTTAGCTCGGCGCGGCAAGTTCAAACAAGCGTCCGCCGCCTACCAAGAATTATTGGGTGACAAAGCGTTGAAGGAGATCTTTTATTGGGATCTGATGATCTCAGACGCTTATTTAGACAGCGGCGCGTCCCACGCTGTAGCTCTGCTCCGCGAAGCGATAGAGTTGAATCCAACGGATGACATAATGCGTGCTGGCTTGGCAGAACAGTACGCCAGGATCTTCACGCGCGACGAGGAATTCGATGCGGCCCTCGACGCGTTTAAACTTCTCTTCGGTGACGACTTTGTGCGCGACGCGAACAGCTTAAACACACTGGCCTACGCCCGCGCGACCGCCCTGCGGGAACTCGACGAGGCGCTGGTGGATATCAACGAAGCGCTGACCTATGCGCCCCAAGACCCATCGCTGCGCGACACTCGAGGTTGGGTGTTGTATCAGTTGGGGAAGTATGAAGAAGCGCTCGCGGATGCCGACTTTGCCGTGAAAGAACTCGAGAAACCGACGTTGATGAACTGGCTGAATTCGAGAGCTGCGGAAGCCGCCAGCGCAGCTCCAAATTCGAGCCCGACAGCAACACGCGGTCTCAAAGAGCCGCACGCTGGCGAGATTGCTCAAGACCCTGCTTCGATAGATACCACCAAAAACAACGACCAAAGCGGTGAAGCATCGACGGCGTCTCCTTTGTCCACGGGGACGGAGGAAAAAAGCTATTTGACAGAGTCCACCGCCGATCCCACAATCTGGACTCGAGGCGTAATCCGATATCACCGCGCCAAAATTCTTGAAAAACTTGGCCGCTCTGACGAGGCTCGTGCCGACTGGGATTACTTGGAGAGTAATCGATTGCCACCCGATGACCGATTGCATTGATCATCGTCCATTTTTCGTCGGCATATCATGCTAAAAACTGGAC